>NZ_QLNF01000010.1:0-104112 GCF_003261015.1 Agrobacterium sp. MS2
GAGAGTAAATACAACCTGGCGGAGAGGGTGGGATTCGAACCCACGATACCCTTGCAGGTATGCCGCATTTCGAGTGCGGTGCATTCGACCACTCTGCCACCTCTCCGCATGCGCGAACGCTTGCGTTGCGCGCTCCTATTAAACATCAATGGCCGGGCTGACAAGCGGAATTTCGCGTTTGTGTCACAAATTATTCGTCTTGAACGAGCTCACGGAATGGGGTTGGAGTTTGATTGTTTTTGCCGATATTTACTGATGACACGCCTCGGATTTTGCCAGGCGCGTGTGATTGATCGATCAGGGTCTACAGGCGCTGATAACGCCGGAGGATGTCAATGATCCGGTCATCCTGATCAGGATCCGGCAGGAGCGCCGGCTGTCGGCTGGCGCCGACGGAAGGGTCCTGGAGATAAAGCGAACGTTTTACCATGGCCGGCGCGAAACCGAGGGCATAAAGATCTGTGCGGAAAGCCGCATAAATGGCCTGCTGGCGTTCGGCTTCGGCGATGTCGCCGGCGTTGAAAGCATCGAGAATGCCGGCGAGCACATCCGGAAGCGCGTTGCCGAGACCGGAAATGCAGCCTGCCGCACCGTTCTGCAGCGACCACAGAACGAGATGGTCCGGGCCGGAATAGACCTCGAAGCCGGGCACATCCTTCGCCACCCGAAGATAGGCTTCGAGCGTCTGCTGTGCACCGCCGGAATCCTTGATGCCGGCGATATTGCCGTGAGTGGCGAGTTTGCGGGCGGTTTCCGGTTCTATGTGGTTCTGGGTGCGGGCGGGAATGTCATAGAGATAGACCGGCGTGTCGACAGCGTCGGCCACCGTCGAGAAGTGGCGGATCAGGCCATCCTGCGTACAGGAGATGAAGAAGGGCGTGATGACGGCGATGCCGTCGACACCGATACGGTCGAAGGATCTCGCGAGCTGCAGGGTTTCGAAGGTGGCCGGCATGCCCGCATTCACGATGACCCTGGCGCGGCCGGCCACCTCATCCACCACCTCCTCCGTCAGCCGGATCTTTTCATCATGCGTCAGCGCGGTAAAATCGCCGTTGGTACCGGCGCACATGATGTTGTTGCCGGCGGCCACCTGGCGGCGCACCTGCGCACGCGTCGCCTCATAATTGATGGTTTCGTCTTCATTAAAACAGGTGACGAGCGCAACGAAGGCTTGTTTGCTCATGAAAGAACTCCGCTTGAATTTCCGGTGGCCTGGACAGGCGACGCAGCGTTATGTCCGGCCTCCCTTTCGGGGTCGGGGTCGAGACTGGCTGAAAGAAGCGCGCGCGTGTAAGCCTCGCCCGGCGCTTCGAAAATCTGGCGGACGGTGCCGAATTCCACCACCTCCCCGCGCTGCATGACCATGACGTGATCGGCAAAATCCCGCACCACCGGCAGGTCGTGAGCGATGAAGATGAAAGAGAGGCCCATTTCGCGGCGCAGCTTGTCCAGCAGCGCAATGACCTGCGCCTGAACCGAAACGTCGAGTGCAGAAACCGCTTCGTCGCAGATGATGAGCTTCGGCTCCAGCGCCAGCGCCCGGGCAATGGCGATGCGCTGCCGCTGGCCGCCGGAAAACTGGTGCGGATACCGGCGCATATGATCCGGTGAAAGACCCACCTGCTGCAGCAACTCGCCAACCCGTTCACGCCATTTCGCCCTCGGCACTATGTCCGGATGAATGACCCAGGCTTCGGAAATCAGCTGGAACACCGTCATGCGGGGATTGAGCGACTGGGTAGGGTCCTGAAACACCATCTGCAGATCGCGCCGAAGCGCATAAAGCTCCGCTGGCGACAGCCTGAACAGGTCACGCCCCTTCCAGACGGCGCTGCCGGCATCCGGCTCATCGAGCCGCAGCAGGATGCGGGCGAGCGTCGACTTGCCGGAACCGCTTTCGCCGACGACGGCGATGGTTTCTCCGGCCATCAGGTCGAAAGAGACACCTTTCAACGCCTCGAAGGCGCCGTAACGCTTGCGCACATTGCGCACGCTGAGCAATGGCTCACCCGTTGCTTTCGGCTCATGCATCTCGCCCCGGCCGGGGGCGGCGTTGATCAGCTTGCGGGTGTAGGGGTGCTGCGGATTGCTGTAAACCTCGCGAACGGTGCCGGCCTCTACCAGAACGCCCTTCTCCATCACCAAGACCCGGTCGGCAATTTCGGCGACTACGCCGAGATCATGGGTAATGATGAGCACTGCCATGCCCGTTTCCCGCTGCAGTTCCCTGAGCAGCGAAAGCACTTCCGCCTGCACCGTCACGTCGAGCGCGGTGGTGGGTTCGTCGGCGATCAGAAGATCGGGGCGCAACGCCAGCGCCATGGCGATCATCACGCGCTGGCGCTGGCCGCCGGAAAATTCATGCGGGTATTTCGTCAGCGCCCTGTCAGGATCGGGAATGCCCACACGCGCTATAAGCCGCCTCGCTTCCGCTTCTGCCGCGGCCTTGCCCATGCCATGCGTGGTCATTGCCTCCCGGATCTGCCAGCCAACAGTGTAAACCGGGTTGAGATGGCTGAGCGGATCCTGAAAGATTATGGCGATGCGCCGGCCGTTGATCTCGCGGCGCGCCTCGGTCGGCATGGTCAGCAGGTCCTTGCCGTCGAGCAATATTTTTCCACCGCCGATGCGGCCGGGCGGCATGTCGATGAGGTTCATGATGGCCGAGGAGGACACCGACTTGCCGGAACCGCTTTCGCCAAGGATCGCCAGCGTCTCACCTCGGTCGATATGGTAGGAGACATCCTTCACCGCATGCACGACACCGCTTACGGTGTGGAATTCCACCGAAAGATTGCGTACCTCGAGAAGATGATCAGCCATTTTTACGGCCCTTCATTTCCAGTCGCCAGCGCTGCACCGGGTCGAGCGCGATGCGCAGCCAGTTGGACAGCAGGTTGAGCGACAGGGTGGTGAGAATGATGGCGAGCCCCGGCCAGAAGGACAGCCACCAGGCATTGGTGAGATATTGCCGCCCCTGCGAAATCATCAGGCCCCAGGTGATTTCCGGAGGCTGAATGCCGGTGCCGAGGAAGGACAGCGCGCTTTCCGCGAGCATGACATAAGCGAAATCAAGCGTTGCCAAGGTCGTCAGTGTCGGCAGCACCACGGGCAGGATGTGGCGGAAGAGGATGCGTTTTCCCGAAGCGCCCATGACCCTTGCCGCCTGCACGAACATCCGTTCGCGCACCTCCAGCACCTCCGCCCGGGTGGTGCGGATATAAACGGGAATCCGTGTGATGGCGAGCACCAGCATCAGGTTGAGGATGGAGGAGCCCAGCAGATAAAGCACGATGACCGCAATCAGCAGCGATGGAAAGGACATGATCACATCCGCAAGCCGCATGATGATCTGGCCGGTGCGGCTGGAGGAAAAACCGGCGATGAGGCCGAGTACAGTTCCGGTGACGGCGGAGAGAAAAACCGCGCCGGCGGCGATCATCATCGTGTTTTGTGTAGCGGCGACGATGCGCGCGAGAAGCGGGCGGCCGAGTGCATCCGCCCCCAGCCAGAAATACCACTCGCGCTGCCAGTCGAACGGTGCCAGGTTGCGCCCGCGCAGGTTCTGTTTTGTCGCGAGATCGCCGAGCCAGGCCGGGCCGACAAAAGCGAGAATGACGACAATGATAAGAAAGATGACCGCGCAGAGCGCAAACTTGTCCGCCCACAACATGCGCAGCATGCGGGTTGCGAAAGACGGTTCATCGATGATCTCAGTATCGGCGTTCATAAGGCTCATGGCTGGACGACCTCCTCAGTGCCGGATGCGCGGATCGAGCAGCGCATAGGCGATATCGATCAGAAGGTTCATCAGGAAGATGGCCAAGGCCGTGACGAGGATGGCGGCCAGAACGACATTGAAATCCCGCTGAAGGATGGAATCGATCATCAGCTTGCCGACGCCGGGGAAACCAAAGATGGTTTCAACCACGACGGCGCCGTTGAGAAGGCTCGCCGCCTGATCGCCGATAACGGTGATCACGGGCAACATGGCGTTGCGCAAGGCGTGGATGAAGATGATCGGACCCGATTTCACACCCTTGGCGCGCGCCGTTTTGACATAGGCCGAGGACAGCGCGCCGATCATCGAGCCGCGCACCACCTGCACGATAATGCCGAAGGGGCGCACAAACAGAACCGCGATAGGCAATATCCAGTGCAGCACGGACCCTGTGCCGGACGTGGGAAGCCAGGCCAGGTTGACGGAAAAAACCACGATCGCAACGATCGCCAGCCAGAAATCCGGCACGGATGCCCCGATGAGTGAGATACTCGAAGCGACGCGGTCAAAAAAGCCGCCGGAACGGAACGCCGCGAGCGAGCCGATGATGATGGCAGCCGTGGTGACCAGCGACATGGTGATAACGGCAAGCCAAAGCGTCCAGACGAAAGCCTCCAGCACCACATCCAGCGCCGGGCGCGCCTTTCGGAGAGATTCACCCAGGTCACCCGTCATCACATCGCCGGCATAGCGCAGAAACTGCACCATCAGCGGGTCGTTCAAACCGTGCAAGGCGCGAAACTGCTGCTTCAATTCCTCGGACGCTTCCACCGGCAGAAACAGCGCCGCAGGGTCCCCCGTCAGACGGGACAGGAAGAAAACCATCACGATGAGGCCGATCAGGGAGATCAGGCTCGCAAAGGAACGTTTTCGGATGAAGCTCAGCATTGTTGCCTCCGGTTTTTCAATGCGGCGGCGAAGCTTCCGCCGCGCCGCCGCTTCTTCATTGACAGGACACGGGACCTTATTTGATGCCGATTTCCGAAAGCTGCAGCATCGAGTTGGTGGCAATGGTCGGCTTGAAGTCCAACCGCTCGGAGACACGGGAGAAACCGACCATGTGGAACAGCAACACATCCGCTACCACGTCATCATGCAGATAGGCGATGAGTTCGGACCAGAGCTTGGCGCGCTCGTCACCCACGGCTGCGGAGGCGCGTTCGATCAGATCATCCACCTTCTTGTCAGAAAAGCCGGACTGGGTACCCTTGGTGGCATATTTGAAGAACATCGTGAAGGACGGGTCGCCCTTGGAATTGTCATGCATGGCGGCGACGATCTGCGGTCCACGGCCTTCCTTGAATGGCTTCGAATAATAGCTTTCGTGCTCGGCCACTTCCACGAATTTCAGGTCGATCTTGAAGCCGACTTCCTGCAATTGCTGCTGGATCGCTTCCATGATCTCGGTAACGTTCGGGAAATTCGCCGTGCGCGCGATGACGGTGATCGGTGTATCCACCTTTACGCCGGCGGCCTTTGCCTCTTCGAGCAGCTTTTTTGCACCCTCAGGGTCATAGGGGAAGACCTTGACGTCGGGATTCCAGCCGAGCGTGGTCGGCGGAACCAGCGCCGTTGCCAGGACCGCTCCTTCGGGAACCAGCGTGCCGAGAAATGCCTGCCTGTCGATGGCAAGGTTAAGCGCGCGGCGCACCCTGACATCGTTCAGCGGCGCGATATTATGATCGAGGCGCATATAGACCGTTTCACTGTCGAGATAGGAAAAATCGGTCTTCGGATTTGTCGCGTCTAGCTGTGAAATGGAGGGGGAGAGATCCGCCTCGCCAGTCTGCACCATGGCGGCCCGCACCGAGGGATCGGCGCGAAAGAGATAGGTCGCTTCCGTGACCTGCGGCTTCTTGCCCCAATAATCATCACGCGACGTCAGTACGATCTGCTGGCCGGGAGTCCAGTTGGTCAGCTTGTAGGGCCCGGTGCCGACAGGCTCGCGGATGAATTCCATCTTGGTTTCTTCGGGAACGATGGTCACGAGCGACATCAGCAGCGGCAGGATCGGCTGGGCCGGATCCGTCTTGAAATCGATCGTATGGTCGTCGACAACCGTGGGCGTCACCGTCATGCCGCCGAAATAGCGACGGGACTCGCAGGCGTTCTTGTCGCTCATGATGCGCTCGAAGCTGTGCTTCACATCCTTGGCGTCAAAATCCGTACCGTCGGAAAATTTCACGCCCTGGCGCAGGTGGAAGCGCCAGCTGCCATCGGAGTTCTGCTCCCATTTTTCAGCAAGGCGCGGCTGAACGCCGTTCTTGCCGCGCACATCAAGCTCGGTCAGGGTCTCACTGACATTTTCCATAATGATACGGCCAATGTTGGAGCGCGTGGCCATGCAGGGCTCAAGCAGGTCCGCTTCTTCCGCCAGCACGATCTTGATCGGCCCCGAAGCTGCAAACGCCGGCGAGCCGGCGGCGCTGAGGGAACCCAAAACAAGGGCGCCCGCAATCAATGACTTCTTGATTCCGTTCTCCTCCCAGATCAGAAATTCAGCAACATGGCGGTGGACCGCAAGAGGCAGTTGAAGGCCCCGTCTCCCGCATCGGGGAGCATGGCGTGCGGATGATCGTCTCCTCCACCCGTCATCAAAGCATCGACGCTATCGCATTTTTTGTCAATTTATTTTTCCTTACCGATTTCAGATCAGTCTCGGTTTATAATTTTTATTGTTGTAAATCAACATATTAGATATAAAACTCCGAATGAATATCACGATATTTTCTACATAATAAACTTGACAACTTTTCGAATATGCCATTTTGATCTGCCCAAGAGGAGATCAAGATGACCCCTGATGACATCGCTCAGGCCATGACCGGAGATATCCACGTCACGTCAGAAAAACGGCGTGAAGCCTTTCTGCCATCGCCCATGATCCAGAACCATGCGAGCTTCCTGCATCTTCTGGACGATGGCGCGCTGCTCTGCGCATGGTTCGGGGGAACGCTCGAGGGAAAGTCGGATATTTCCATCGTCGCATCCGTGCTAACGCCCGGAGCCGGACGCTGGGGAGCGCCGCAGCGCCTCAGTCATGATACGGCCCACTCCGAACAGAATCCTGTTTTTTTCACTTCGCCGGATGGCGCGCTCTGGCTGTTTCACACCGCCCAGCCCTCCGGCAATCAAGATGAGTGCCGCATCCGCATGGCGAAAATCCATCGTAATCGGTCGGAACCGGAGAAGCTCATTTCAGAGGACGGGCGATTTCTCGATCTTCCCAAGGGCTGTTTCATCCGCGCGCCGCTGCGCATCCGCGATGATGGAGCGTGGCTGTTGCCGATCTTCCGTTGCGTTCAGCGACCCGGACAGAAATGGAACGGCAGCCACGATACGGCAGCGCTCGGCATTTCCACGGACGATGGCGAGACATGGACATTGCAGGAATTGCCGGACTCGATCGGCTGCGTGCATATGAGCCCGGTGGCGGGAACGGACGGGCAACACTCCGCTTTTTTCCGCCGCCGCCAAGCCGATTTTGTCTACCGCACCGAAAGCAAGGATGGCGGTCGCTCATGGTCAAGGCCGCATCCGACCGATGTGCCGAACAACAATTCTTCCATCGCCGTGACAAGGCTCGGTAGCGGCCGGCTGGCAATGATTTGCAATCCCGTCAATGCCGCCCAGTCGAGCGACCGCCGCGCCTCGCTTTATGACGAACTCGGAGAGGACGATGGCAGGCCGGATGCTGATCCAAGCGGCGGATGCGTGCCCGTCTGGGGTGTGCCGCGCGCACCCGTCACAATCTGCCTTTCCGATGACGATGGGCGCAGCTTTCCGACCCGTATCCTGATCGAGGACGGGCCGGGCACGTGTCTGTCGAACGATTCGACAGATGGCCGAAACCTGGAAATGTCCTATCCATGGCTTCTGGAGACACCTGACGGTGCGCTGCACGCAAGCTACACCTATCATCGTCGCGCCATCAAATATGTGCGGCTGGAGCCCGGCTGGGCCGAAACTGCGGACGGGAGAAAAAGATGAGCAATATTATCGGCATCACGATGGGCGATCCTTGCGGGGTTGGTCCCGAGATCACTGTCCGGGCATTTGCTGAAATGTCCGCTTCCGACCAGGCCGCAACGCGGATTTACGGAAACCTCGCAACGCTGGAGGCAGCACGGCAGGCGCTCGGTCTCGATATCGATCTTGCCCCGCACGTGGCAGACTTGCCCGTTGAGGGTGCGCCTTTGCCCTGGGGCACGCTTTCACCGGTGGCCGGCGACGCCGCATTCCGCTTCATCGAAACGGCTGTGCGGGACGCCGAGGCAGGGCGGATCGGCTGCATCGTCACCGCGCCGATCAATAAGGAAGCGTTGAACCTTGCGGGCCATCATTATGACGGCCACACCGGCATGCTGCGCAGCCTGACAGGTGCCTCGGCCGCTTATATGCTGCTCGCGTCCGAGCGGCTGAAGGTCATTCATGTTTCGACCCACGTCTCGCTACAGGAGGCCATACGCCGGGCGACGACGGAGCGGGTGCTGGCCACCATTCGCGCCGGCAACGCCCACTTGAAGCGCATCGGCTACGAACGACCCCGCATCGCGGTGGCGGGCATCAATCCGCATTGCGGCGAAAACGGTCTTTTCGGCACCGAGGATGACGATCAGATCGCGCCGGCGGTTGCGGCCGCACGCGCCGAAGGCATCGAGGTACAGGGGCCTGTTTCCGCCGATACCGTATTTCATCGCGCCTATTCAGGCGCTTTCGATCTCGTCGTCGCGCAATATCATGACCAGGGGCATATCCCCATCAAACTCGTCGCCTTTGACACTGCCGTCAATGTCTCCGTCGACCTGCCGATAGACCGTACCTCCGTCGATCACGGCACCGCCTTCGACATAGCCGGCAAGGGCATCGCCAATCACGGCAACATGAATGCGGCCATCGCCTATGCGCGCAAGCTCGTGGCAGGCAAGGGTGGAAAGGGATGAGCACCATGTCCACGGCTCCCATTCTCATCCACCAGCCGCGCAGGCTCGCGGTTGGCGCAGGCACCGTCACGCAGGTTGGTGACTGGGCCGGCAAAACCGCCTCAACACTGGTAATCGCGACGCCGCTGACGGCAAAATTCGCCGAACGTCTGCAACTGCAAGGGCCCTTTGCCGTCTTCGACGCCATTCCGGGTGAGCCGGATACGACGACACTGGACGCCGCTCTCAACGCGGCGCGCACTGCCAGGCCCGATCTCATCATCGGCCTCGGCGGCGGTTCGGTGATGGATGTGGCAAAGCTTGTCGCCGCATTGTGGAATTCAGATCAGACGCTTGAGGACGTCGCCGGACCTAACAAGGTCGCCCGTCGCGATACGCGCCTCGTGCAGATAGCCACCACGGCCGGCACCGGCTCGGAAGCAGGCATCCGCTCGCTGATCACCGATCCCCTCAAGGGCAGCAAGATCGCCGTCGAAAGCCCATATCTGATCGCGGATTTCGCTATTCTCGATCCGGAACTCACCTACTCCGTACCATCGGCCGTAACTGCGGCAACAGGCATCGACGCCATGGCCCATTGCGTCGAAGCCTTTACCAACCGCAAGGCCCATCCAATGATTGACGGCTTTGCCCGCATGGGCTTCACGCTGGTCGGGAAATATCTCGCCCGCGCCGTTCGCGACGGTTCGGATACGGAAGCGCGGGAAGGCATGATGCTCGCCTCCTATTATGGCGGCATTTGCCTCGGCCCGGTCAACACGGCGGCCGGCCACGCCATCGCCTATCCGCTCGGCACGCGTCTCAGCCTGCCGCACGGGCTCGCCAACGCCATCGTCTTTCCACATGTGCTGGCCTTCAATCAGCCTGCGGTTTCCGCGAAGACGGCGGAAGTGGCTGGAGCACTGGGGCTTCGTGACCATCTCTCGCCCGGTGATCTGCGCAAGGCAGCAACCGATTTCTGCGCGGCGCTCGGCATCGAAATGTCGCTTGCCAAACACGGAGCAGCCGAGGCCGATCTGGCCCGCTATGCCGAGGATGCCCATGCCATCCGCAGGTTGATGGATAACAACCCCGTCGACATGACCCTGCAGGACGTGCTGGGAATTTACCGTCACGCCTACTGAAGCAGAACCGATGCGCGTGACCGCGCATCGGCTCTCGGGCCGTTTACTTGAGCCGCCTAATCTCCGTGCGATGATTCGAAGAGCCGGTCGCGCGATCCTGTCAGGTGCTGCAGCATCAATTGGCGGGCTGAATCGGCATCTCCATCCGCGATCGCCTTTGCGATGGCCTCGTGCTCGGCAAAAACGCGGGTCAGGCCTGAGGCCTCGCGCTTTACGGACATGCCGTGGAATTTCATCCCGACCGCGATATGATCCTTGAGAGCCTCCATCGCGGTGGAGAAATAGCTGTTCCGCGCCGCCCGCGCGATGGCAAGGTGGAACTGATAGTCGGCATCCTCGCGGTGGGACTGGCGGTTGGTCGCATCCCGCATCAGCTCAAGCGCCTTCCTGATGGCCGCAAGTCTCTCGGCGTCATGCCGTAATGCCGCGGCAGCGGCCGCCGCGGGCTCGAGCGTCAGCCTGAATTCGTAGCAATTCAGAAGGTCCGCAACGTTTTCCAGCTGTCCGAAGCCAAGCGGTTCACGCAAACCGAAGGCCCGGACATAGCTGCCGGAACCCCTGCGGGAGTAAATGAAACCCTGCTCGCGTAATCGCCGTAGTGCCTCGCGAACGACCGGCCGGGACACTTCGAATTCCATGGCGAGTTCATGTTCGGTCGGCAATCTTTCATCCGGCTTGTAGGCGCCGGATTTTATCGCCCGGTGCATCCTTTCGAAAATAATGTCCGGAAGTGCCTTGCGCGCCGTTTCTTTCATCAGCCCCATCTGGTCAGCTCTCTCCAGCATCTGTCGCGCCAAGCATCATTTTCGCGATACGTTTCAGTGTGTCAGCTTGCCCAAAACCGCCCGATTTCGCAATGATGCATTGGTTTCCCGCCCAGCCGACACCGAGGCCCGGCAGGCACTCGCCGGCAAGACGCAGCCGCAAAATGCCCATCGCGCGCAGCACCGCCTCGGCCGTTGCCCCGCCCGACAGAAGCAGCCTGCCCGCGCCGGCCGTGAAGTGCGGAACGACCCCTTCCGCCAGCCGGTCTGAAACTTCAAGCGAAGAAAGATACTGATCCCCCTGGGTTGCCTGAATGAGGGAAAGGTCGACGTCTTCATCCGCGTCCCGAGGAACGGCACCGTTGGGCGCTTCAATGATCGACACCAGATTCGCGCTCTTGAGGACGTCAATCTGCTCCAATGTAATCGGATCGCGGGAACCGATGACAAAGATCCCCTTGCCAGGTGGAACGGTTGCAACATCGGGCAGGACGCGCGCCGCCATCACCGAAGCCAGCGTCTCTGCAAGACCACGCGCGCCAATGAAAAGATCAACCCCTTCAGCCTGCGCGGCAGAAAGGGCCTGCCTGATATCCTCAGTCGTTCGCGTATCGGGTATTGAACAACGCAGGGCATGTCTTCCCAGTTTTTCATCAATCGCGATGGCGGTTTCAACCCCAAAGCCCGAGACGGCGCCGCCGCTGACGATACGTCCGAAATCCGGAATTGCCGGCACGACAAGAGCGCGCCGGAAAGAAATTGCATCCATTTCAGCCGCAATATGTCCCTTCAGGCGGGAATCGATCTTTTTGAACAGGATCGTGTCGGCTGGAACCAGTGCCAGTAGTTCCTGTGTGCGACGTCGGGCCTCGTCCGCCTTCCCATCGCGGCATCCAAGATTGACGCTGAGAACGGCAGGGGCAGCGGCCAGCGCCGCATGCACGCCTTCCAGCCCCGTTGCCACCTCTGTCACCATTCCGCGCCCGGCAAAGGGGGCGGCCGCGTCGAGCGCGCCGGTCAGATCATCGGCAAAAATCAACAGCACGGCATCGCCTTCAAAAAGTTGTAAGGTTTTACGTCGATAAATTTATTTATATTCAATAGATAAAGAGATGTGAATAACAAAATTGATCGCACGGACCTTTCAAGTCGCCGGAGAGAAATGGAAAGCAAGATCAGCCATGCCCACCGGTAGCGGGGTGCCAGCAAGGATGACGAACCCTCGCGTCGCTAAACGAAGCGGAAAGGCAGACCGGAGATAAGGGCTTTGACGAAGCGCTTTTTCTGAAAGCGGCCGTTCAGTGAAACACGCGGCAAGAGTGTGGGCTTTTCGAGACTGCCGAGGCCGAGAACCCCCGCCTGTGTGGTGACTGCCGCGGAAAACCCTGCGTCCGATACCGCCTTCGCCTCGCGCTCGCCCACCGCCTTCGTCCAACCATAGGGATAAGAAAAGGAGCGCGGTGTATGGCCCGCATATTCCTTTACCCGGCGCTTCGATTCCACAATCTCGTAAGCCAGGCGCTCAGCGTCGATCTTGCGCATATTCACATGGGTCATGGTATGGGCGCCGAGATGCACTAGAGGATCCTCCGACAGCGCCCTGAGTTCTGCCGCATCCATGACGAGCTCGTCCACGATGGCAACCGGATCGATTCCACACTGTCGAGCGGCGCGATCGATCCTCTCCACCGCTTCATCTTCGGCGGCACTTTGGACAAAATTTTCCAGCCGCGCGAATGCATCCGCTTTTTGCAGGGGCGTTCCGCACGTCACGTGCTCCGGCCCTGCCCCGAAATCGAAATCGAACGACGCCGCCTTCTGCGTCAAGGCGGCGGCGGTCTCCCACCACAAGCCGCGTGTACGCTCGACAAAACCGGGCGTGATGAAGATCGTGTAGGGAACGTTATATTTGCGAAAGATCGGCGCGGCGTAGTCTGCGTTGTTGCGATAGCCATCATCAAGCGTGAAGGCACAAAACGACCGGTCTTCTCCGCTGCCGGCAAGCAGTGCCGGAAGATCATGCAGGTGAACGGGAACGAGACCCGATTCGAGCGCCGCCTGTACGGCCTCTTCGAGGAACTCCGGCGTGACGGACAATTGTACATTGGGCGCGAAAGCCGAAACAGCGCCGCCCGGGCGCACGTGGTGAAGCGTGAAGATGACACCTCGCCCGGCAAGCGAAGGGAATGCCGAGTGGACAGCCGGAAGGGAACTCACCTCCAACCCGGCCCTTATGACGGTGTATTTCACAAGGCGTTTTACCGGCTGCAGAAAAAGTCCCGCCGGTTGTCGCGAGGACAGGCCGGGTAATATCCGCTTTTTCAACACCCTGAAGGCTGTGAGCGGCAGGTCGATCAGGCCCGGCAGCGGGTCATTCAGCGCAAATGCAGCCCAACTGCGGACTTTGGCGAGGGACGCAAGATAGTCGGCAGCCCGCACCTCCCCTCTCCGCCCCAGGGTAAATGCAGCGACAAGATCACGGACAAGATAGGACCACGACGTGCCGTTGCGGGCCTTGACCGGCTCGCCGGTCGGCTCTTCGTTGGCGGCACGCCATAACAATGCGCCAAGATCAATGCCGGCAGCAGAACAGAGGCCGAACCACGACCAAGGACGCGGATTCACATCGAGAAGTTTCAGCGTCCCGTCCCGGTCATCGAACTTGAATTCCACCTCGACCAGTCCGCTATGACCGGCGGACCTCAATATTGTCCGGGCGGCATCGATCGCCGACGGGTTGTCGACAATCTCGACCCGAGTGCTGGTGTAACCGAAATCGACGGGATATTGACGGATGCGCCGGGCGGTGAATTCCGCCACTGGTTCTCCGTTCAGCCACAGGGCAGCATAGGAGAACTGGTTTCGTCCGCCACCTGGAATGAGTTCCTGCACCACCACATTGCCGGCGCCGATCTCTTCGCTGGCCTCGGCAAAGGCGGCTTTCAGGGCCTGCCGATCTTCGGCGCGGACGACCTTGGCGCGGGCGATCGCGGTATCGCCGCCGCCCATATTTGGCTTGAGAATGACGGGAAACAGCACGTCAAGCGCATCGATATCAGCAGCTGATGCCAGCGCATAGGTCCTGGGAATTCTGACGCCGAGTTCCGCCGCACGCCTGTATAGCAGCGGTTTTTCACACAGCCATTGCAGCGCCGCCCAGTCCGGCAGAACGATCTTGTAGAGAGCCGAAAGTTCATCGTGATGCTGCGAAACGAGCTGAACCTCACCATCGCCGGATGGGACCAGCAGCGAACCCTTGAGATGATGCCTGTCGGCCATCTGCCGCAGGAAAGACATTGCCCCTGCGTCGTGCGGACCGGCCCAGCGTATTGTCTCCCGCACGAAACGCGACCAGCTAGGCAGGGGTGAGTCATGGGTGAGGTAATAAACAGGCACATTCAGGGCCCCGAGGCTGCGCGCGAGGGCGAGCGTGCCATGAGCGCCGCCGACAATAACAACACCTGGAATGGTCAAAGCCTGATCCCCGTCCTACTCCATATCTTGATCGCAAAAATTGATAAATAAATTCGATATTTCCGAAATATGGGGATCGCGGCAAGGCCAAGGCGCTTGCGCTGCCAGTCTCTCCACGATGCGTTCCGGACAGCATCCGGAGGGAAAATCAACGCCTCATACGTCTTTCCGAACCGGGCGCGGCTCACCGTTCTCATCGACGGCGACCATGATGAAGACGGCCTCCGTCACCTTTTCACGCGAATCCCGATAGTGCCGGCGCGTCCAGGCTTCGATCTTCAGCGTGACGGAGGTGCGGCCAATCTTTTCGATGCGCGTATAGACGCACAATGTATCACCGATCTTGACCGGCTTCTTGAAGACGATCTCGTTGACTGCGACGGTGACGGTTCGGCCCCCGGCCACATCATTGGCGCGGACGAAAGCGGCAAGGTCCATCTGCGACATGACCCAGCCGCCGAAAATATCGCCGGCCGGATTGGCATCGGCAGGCATGGCAAGCGTTCTGAGCGTCAGTTCCATATCGGCGGGCGGCTGCTGATCCATCTGTCAAATTCCTTTCACAAACCTGCCGCTGCCGGACTTAAACAACCGCACCCCTTCCGCCAATAGCCGATTTGTCGCGGCAGCCCTTCCAAAACCGCAAGGAATCACAGGGTCATCGTAAGCTTCGGTTAACCATGATGGGGCACGATTCCAAAAAAGCGCGGGGGCGTACAAATGGCCTATGACTGGAGTGGAAACAACACGATACAGCAGCGTTACGATCGTATAGTTCTGGCGGTCGCTAGCGTTGTCGCCATCAGCCTGGCAACAGGTACACTGGCTTTCCGCTCACAGGTGGAGCCGAACAACACCATAAGTATCGCCAAACAACAGCGGCTCAACTCTGAAAAATGGCATTTGCGGCTCTGATACGCCTCGATCGGCACACCCGGCAGCACGACCATTGAGCTATTGCGAGGCGCCGCCATCGCGCCTGTCGGTCCCGTCCTTCTGGGAGACGTGGTCTAGATGGGCGACCGCCGGAGAAAGAATCGACAGAAAAGTCTCGGACCGGCCGATATAAACAATCGCCGCGCCCTCGATCCCGTTCAAAACCCCGGCCAGCGTGTCCTGCGTCTGTTTTTCCAAGCCTTCCAGCAGATCGTCAATGACGATGAATTTCGGTTTCAGCAATAGCGCATTGGCAACCCGGATGCTGGCCTGTTCGTCCGAATCCAGTTTTTTGTCCCAACGGATGTTTTCATCAAGACGAGAGGCCATCTCGCCGAGACCCGATGCGGCGAGCGCCGAAACATAATCCTCATCCGCAAAGCGCTGGGGTGCACGCGGATAAGCCATGATTTCGCGCAGCGTTCCTGCCGGCAGATAACCGTGCTGAGCAATGAAAAGCGTGTCGGTTTGATCCGGCATCTCTATCCTGCCCTGGCCCCAGGGCCACAGCCCCGCCATAGCTGCGAACAAAAGCCGCCGGTTCACACCTTGCTCGCCATTGATCATCAGCCGTTCGCCCGGCCCGACCTCGACATCCGCCTCATGCAGCATGAACCCGCGCTCAATATCCTGCCCGCCCGCATCGCGGCAGATCGTAACCGACTGAAGACGGATTCTGTCATTTTCCGCACTGCGTTGCAGATCGATCGTCAGGCCGTGCTGTTCCACGCTGTCCATCTGGATCAAAGCGTTCCGGAACACGGAGACACGCTGTAACGTCGCCTTCCAGCTGGCGATCGGCCCGAAATTGTCGATATACCAGCGTAGCGCCGTATTCACCTGATTGAAGGCGCCGACCGCCATCATCAGCCCGCCGAAAGTGAGATTGCCGGAAAAATAGACCGGAGCCGCGATCAGGATCGGCGCCACCACCGCCAGCCAGCCATATCCCGCCGAGACCCAGGTCAGATGTGTCAGCGCCATGGCGAGTCCCCGGATGACACCGAGGACGGCATCGATATCGACGCCAATCCGCCGCCTCTCATTTTTTTCGCCACGCGCAAGGGCAATGGCGGCAAGATTTTCGCTGGCCCGCATTAACGAAAAGCGAAGCTCAGCCTCTTTGGAATAACGCTCCGCGTTTAGCCCCACCAGCCGATAACCGACGAGGTTGCTGAGCAGGGAAGCGGAACCGGCATAAAGGATTGCCGCCCAGACCATATAGCCGGGGATAGCATAGGTATCGCCGCTGATGGTAATGGCAAAGCCCGCCGAGAGCGACCAGAGAACGCCGATAAAGCTGACAAGCAGGATCGTCGCGTTCACAAGACCGATCGAAAGCGCCGTACTGCTTTCGGCGAGGTTGCGGACATCGTCATGGAGCCGCTGGTCCGGATTGATGGCTATCGTACCGAAACTGGCGAGGCGGGCGGCGCGACCCGGCTTCAGCCACTGGTCCACCATGTCCTTGGCAAGACCCTCGCGCATGTTAAGCGCCGTCATCTGGTTGAGCCAGGTCTGAATGACGTTGAGGAGCAGCAACAGCCCGGCGATGACCGCGAAAACCTCGAGCTGATGAAGGAAGGCGTCGAGATCGCGCCGTTCCAGCGCGTTATAAAACGGCGCATTCCATTCATTGAGCCTGATCTGCCCGTAGGCCGTAAGCAATATCACCGTGAGAAGGGCCATCGACAGCAAGATCAGACGGTTGCGCACCGGCGATGTCCAGAAGGCGCGCCCCATCACGCGCAGCTGAGCCGGAAAATCGAGATCGAAGCCCGAAAGGTTAGCCGCGCCCTTGCGCTGATCGTCGCTTACCGATGTTGCCATTCATCCATTCCGAAACGTCAGTGGGCAAAGAAAGCCGGTCGCGATTCTGCGCCTTTCGATGCCAAGCAATAACACGCCGTTCGACCATGTCCACAATGCCGGCGAAATCTCCGCGGCGACAACCTGAAGGCCCGCGCAATTCTTCGTGCAGGCAAATGAAGCGGCTTCGACCAACAATGCGATTGCCCCAGGAAATGATCCTTGCTTTCTTTTCCTGCATTGCACAAAATCCGAGTAATTTCAGAGGGGCGGACAAACCGCATAAGCCGGAAAACCGGGCAAGGCAGATTAATGGCGATCAAAGCGAGCATCTATCATCTGACGCATTATAAATACGACAATCCGGTTCGCCTTGGACCACAGATCATCAGACTGAAGCCCGCCTCACATTCCAGAACCAGCGTCATCAGCCACTCTCTCAAGGTTTCACCCTCCAATCACTTCGTAAACCTTCAGCAGGATCCCTACGGCAATTACCTTGCCCGCTTCGTTTTTCCGGAACCGGTGAGTGAATTCAAGATCGAGGTCGATCTTGTCGCCGATATGACGGTTTATAATCCGTTCGATTTCTTTGTGGAGGAAGAGGCGACAAAGTGGCCCTTCGACTATCCGCAGGAACTGCGCGACGATCTCTCCATCTACATGAAGCCGGAACCGACCGGTCCTCTGCTCGCCGCCTTCATGGCCACTGTCGACCGCACTCCAGGTCAACAGACGGTGGACATGGTCGTCGGCCTCAACGCCCGCCTGCAGCAGGAGATCGGTTACGTCATCCGCATGGAACCCGGCGTCCAGACACCTGAGGAGACGCTTGCTTCCGGCAAGGGGTCCTGCCGCGATACCAGCTGGCTGCTCGTGCAGGTCCTGAGGCATCTTGGCCTCGCTGCCCGTTTCGTGTCGGGATATCTCATCCAGTTGACACCGGACCTCAAGGCGCTGGACGGCCCATCCGGCACCGAGGTGGACTTCACCGATCTGCACGCATGGGCCGAGGTTTATATGCCGGGTGCGGGCTGGATCGGCCTCGACCCCACGTCCGGTCTATTGACCGGCGAGAGCCATATTCCTTTGGCGGCAACACCGCATTACCGCAACGCCGCGCCTATTTCCGGCGGCTATTACGGCCATGCCAACACGGAATTCGCCTTCGACATGCAGGTCCGGCGGGTTGCCGAGACGCCGCGCATTACCAAGCCTTTTTCGGACGAAAGCTGGGACGAACTCAATGCGCTCGGCCAGGAGGTCGATGAGGTTCTGAATACCCATGATGTCCGGTTGACCATGGGCGGCGAACCGACCTTCGTTTCCATCGACGATTTCGAATCCGATGAGTGGAACACCGGTGCGGTGGGGCCGACAAAGCGCGAAAAGGCCGACCTTCTGATCCGCCGCCTGCGCGAGCGTTTCGCACCGGGTGGGTTTTTGCATTACGGCCAGGGAAAATGGTATCCGGGCGAAAGCCTGCCGCGCTGGACGTTCTCGCTCTATTGGCGCAAGGATGGCCTGCCGATCTGGAAGAACCCGGCGCTTGTCGCCGAGGAGGGCGCGAATACCGGCGCAAAGGCGGAAGACGCGCAGAAACTGCTGGGCGGCATCGCCTCCCATCTCGGCATCGAACGGGAGCTGGTGCTGCCGGCCTATGAGGATCCGGCGGAATGGATCATCAAGGAAGGAAGCCTTCCCGACAATGTTGACCCGTCAAATTCCAAGCTGAAGGACCCGGAGGAGCGAAACCGCATAGCCCGCGTCTTCGAGCGGGGACTGACGACACCGACCGGCTATATTCTTCCCGTTCAGGCGTGGAATGCGCGCGCCGCCGGCAAGCGCTGGATCAGCGAAAAATGGAAGACGCGGCGCGGTAAAATATTCCTCGTTCCGGGTGACAGCCCGGTGGGTTACCGCCTGCCACTCGGCACCCTGCCCTATGTGCCGCCATCCGCCTATCCCTATATTCACGAGGCCAACCCCTCGATCCCTCGCGGTCCGCTTCCCGACGTCTTCACGCCATCGGGCCGCGCCATGCCCGAAGCTTCTTTCCATGCCAGCGAAGCCGCGGGGCAGGAACGCGTAGAGCAGACGATCGGTGAAATCGGCGGCGCGGTGCGCACCGCCATGTCGGTGGAACCGCGTGATGGCAGGCTCTGCGTCTTCATGCCGCCAGTGGAACGCATCGAGGACTATCTCGAGCTGATTGCAGCAGCGGAGGCGGCAGCCGCCGCTCTTGGATTGCCAGTCCACATAGAGGGTTATGCGCCGCCGCATGATGAGCGTATCAATGTAATCCGCGTCGCGCCCGATCCCGGTGTCATAGAGGTCAACATCCACCCCGCTTCAAGCTGGAAGGACTGTGTCGACATTACCACCGCAGTCTACGAAGAGGCGCGCCAGTCACGTCTCGGTGCCGACAAATTCATGATCGATGGCCGTCATACCGGCACCGGCGGCGGCAACCATGTAGTGGTGGGCGGCGCCAATCCCAATGACAGCCCATTCCTGCGCCGACCCGATCTTCTGAAAAGTCTTGTGCTGCACTGGCAGCGGCACCCCTCGCTTTCCTATCTCTTCTCAGGGCTCTTCATCGGCCCGACAAGCCAGGCGCCACGTATCGACGAAGCCCGGCACGACAGTCTCTACGAACTGGAGATCGCGCTTGCGCAGGTGCCGCTGCCCGGTGAAGGCGTTCCGCCCTTGCCATGGCTGGTTGACCGCCTGTTCCGCAATCTCCTGACGGATGTAACGGGCAATACCCACCGCGCCGAAATCTGCATCGACAAGCTGTTTTCGCCTGATGGACCGACCGGCCGCCTCGGGCTGGTGGAATTTCGCGGTTTCGAAATGCCGCCGAATGCGCGCATGTCGCTTGCCCAGCAGTTGCTGGTGCGTGCTCTCATCGCGCGTTTCTGGAAAAACCCGGCCGTCGGCAAATTCGTGCGCTGGGGCACGGCACTCGCCGATCGTTTCATGCTACCGCATTATATCTGGGCGGATTTCCTGGATGTGCTTGCAGACCTCAGGGAAAACGGTTTCGACCTGAAGCCCGAATGGTTCACCGCCCAGCAGGAGTTCCGTTTCCCCTTCTTCGGGGAGGTGGAATATGAAGGATCAAAGCTGGAATTGCGCCAGGCGCTGGAACCTTGGCATGTGATGGGCGAACAGGGCGCCATCGGCGGCACCGTGCGTTATGTCGACAGCTCCGTCGAGCGCCTGCAGGTGCGGCTCGAAACGTCCAATCCCGCCCGCTACGCGGTGGCCTGCAACGGCCGCGCCGTTCCGCTGACTCCGACGGAAAACCGCAGCGTCGCGGTTGCCGGCGTCCGCTTCAAGGCATGGCAGCCCGCTTCCGGCCTGCATCCCGTGCTGCCCGTCAATTCACCCTTGACCTTTGACATTTATGATACATGGTCGAGGCGATCGATCGGCGGATGCATCTATCATGTTGCTCATCCGGGCGGGCGCAATTACGAGACATTTCCCGTTAACGGCAATGAGGCGGAGGCACGCCGCCTCGCCCGTTTCGAACCATGGGGGCATACGGCAGGGCAATACCCGCTTCGGGCGGAAACCGTGTCGCCAGAATTTCCGCTGACGCTCGATCTGCGCCGGCCTTACGGAGTATAAATTGTCCAAAGCCCCGGCAACGGAACGCAAGACGGAAGCGAGCGCGCGACCAAGCGGGCTTGAATATTCCCCTTTGCCTGGCGTTGCCGACGAAATGCTCGATAACAACGGCACGGTGAGACCGGTCTGGAAGACCCTGCTCGAGGCCCTCTCGCGCATGTCTGAGCGGGAGCTGCATGAGCGTTTTGCCCGCACTGACCGCTATCTGCGCGATGCCGGCGTGTTCTACCGCGATTACGGCAAGGGCAGCAGCGAAAGAAACTGGCCAATCTCCCATATTCCGGTGCTGATCGACGACCGGGAATGGACGGTTCTTGCCGAGGGGTTGAAGCAGCGCGCCAATCTTCTGGAAGCCATGGTCGCCGATTTTTACGGCGAAAACCGACTGGTGAAGGAAGGTTATGTGCCGCCGGCGCTGATTGCCTCGAATCCCGAATATCTGCGCCCCATGGTCGGCGTAAAGCCGGCAAGCGGTCATTACCTGCATTTCTGTTCCTTCGAGATCGGGCGTGGGCCAGATGGCAACTGGTGGGTGCTGGCCGACAGGACACAAGCGCCCTCCGGTGCGGGTTTCGCGCTCGAAAACCGGGTGGCGACCACGCGTGCGCTCTCCGACATCTATGCCGAAACCCATGTTCACCGTCTGGCCTCGTTTTTTGGTGCTTTCCGCGACACGCTGCAGGCGCAAAGAAAACACCCTGACGACCGGATCGCCGTGTTAACACCCGGCCCGGCCAACGAGACCTATTTTGAACACGCCTATATCGCCCGTTATCTTGGCTTCATGCTGCTGGAGGGCGAAGACCTGACCGTTGTCAATGGCCGCGTCATGGTCAGAACGGTTGCCGGGTTGAAGCCGATCGGCGTCCTCTGGCGGCGTCTCGACGCATCCTATTCCGATCCGCTGGAGCTCAACCAGCAATCCCATATCGGCACGCCGGGCATGGTACAGGCATTGCGCAATGAAGCGCTCACCATCGTCAACGCGCTCGGCAGCGGAATTCTGGAAACGCGGGCGCTGCTTGCCTTCATGCCGCGCATCTGCCGCCACATTCTCGGCGAAGAACTGAAATTGCCGTCCATCGCCACCTGGTGGTGCGGACAGGAGGCTGAACGCCGTCACGTCGCCGGCAATATCGAAGGCATGGTCATTGGCCCGGCCTATTCCCGGCTTCCATTCTTCGACGATAACGGCCAGTCCGTGCTCGGCTCTTCCCTGAGAGAAACTGCAAAGGAATCGATCAGCGACTGGCTTGCCTCCGATGGCCACAGGCTGGTGGGCCAGGAAGTGGTGAAGCTTTCAACCACCCCAGCCTATGTCGACAACAAGCTCGTGCCGCGCCCGATGAGCCTTCGTGTATTTGCCGCCCGTACCCAGGATGGCTGGCAGATCATGCCGGGTGGCTTTGCCCGGATCGGCAGCGGTGACGACGTGTCCGCCATCGCCATGCAATCGGGCGGAAGCGCGGCTGATGTCTGGATCGTCAGCGACAGACCGGTGGAGCGCACCACGCTTCTGCCGGCGGAAGAGAGCTTCACCCGCAACATGCCGGGCAGCCTGCCAAGCCGCGCGGCCGACAATCTCTTCTGGCTGGGTCGTTACATCGAGCGCTCTGAAGGCGCCTTGCGCATCCTTCGCGCCTGGCATGGGCGTTATGCCGAATCCGCTGATCCGCGCCAGCCGCTGCTCGCGCATGTCACGCGGTATCTCGAAGCGCTTGATGTGGAGATGAACGATGCCGTGCCGGAAAGCCTGCTTACCAACATCAACAGCGCGCTTTATTCCGCCAGCAACATTCGTGACCGCTTTTCACCGGACGGATGGCTGGCGCTGAACGATCTTGCCAAGACAGCCCGCCGTTTCCACGCGAAAGTGGCTCCCGGCGACGACGCGACCCATGCCATGACGGTCCTCTTGCGCAAGCTTGCGGGCTTTGCCGGCCTGGTGCACGAAAACATGTATCGCTTTACCGGCTGGCGTTTCCTGTCGATCGGCCGTTATCTCGAACGTGGACTGCATATGACGCGCCTTCTCGGCCATATGACCGGCCCGGACGCGCCAGATGGATCCTATGACATGCTGCTTGAAATCGGCGACAGCGTCATGACCCATCGCCGGCGGTATAACGTCAATACGGCAGGTCTGACCGTGACCGATCTTCTGGCACTCGACCCGCTCAATCCCCGCTCGATCCTGTTTCAGCTGAACGAGATCCGCACCGAGGTGGAGCAGCTTCCAAACGCCTTCGTCAACGGCCAGATGTCGCCCTTCTACCGCGAGGCGATGCGTCTGCATTCCGGGTTGGCGGTCATGACGCCGGAAAACATGAATGGCGCGATCTACCGCCAGCTCGAAACCGACATGGAGCATCTTTCCGATGTTCTGGCCCGGACCTATCTTGGATAATCCTATGCTCTATGATCTTTCCCTGCATATGGGTTACACCTACGACACGCCGGCCCATGGCGCACGCCACATCATTCGCGTCCTGCCGCTCTCCATCCCGGGTCGACAGCGGCTTGTCGCCGGCTCCATCGACGTTTCGCCGACGCCGGAAGAACGGGCCGTCTTCGAGGATTTCTTTCATCTCTCGGCAACATCGGTGCATCTGCGCGCACCGCATGAAAAGCTCGATATTCGCATGCAGGCGCGGGTGATGGTGGAAGCCCCGGCATTGACGGCGGATTTTTCGCCCGAGCTTTCCCGCCTGCCGCAGGACCTCGCCGGCGTGTGGTCGCTCGATTTCCAGTCACCGCACCACTTTATCGGCTCTAGTCCAAGGATCGGAATGGACACGGCGATATCCGCCTATGCCCGGGAAGTGCTGAAGCCCGGAATGACCATTCGCGAAATTGCGCTCTCTCTGTGCAAACGGATCCATAAGGACTTCACCTATGACGGCGAGGCGACGACCGTTGATACGACACCCGCGGAGGCCTTCAAACTAAAGCGCGGCGTGTGCCAGGATTTTTCGCATATCATGATCATGGCCTTGCGCAGCCTCGGCATTCCCGCCGGTTATGTCAGCGGTTTCCTGCGTACCATTCCTCCGCCCGGCAAGGAACGGCTTGAAGGCGCCGATGCAATGCACGCCTGGGTGCGCATCTGGTGCGGCGAGGCTGCCGGTTATCTGGAGCTCGATCCCACCAACGACATCGTGGCGGGGAGCGACCATATCGTCGTCGGTTATGGCAGGGATTATTCCGATGTCGCCCCCGTTATCGGGGTATTGAAGAGCTACGGCAATCAGCAGATAAAACAGGCGGTCGACGTGATCCCCGTCCAGCAATGACACAACGTGTATTATTCCAGACCTTCGCGACGACAATTCTTGAAAATACTTTGAAAGCTGCGTCAATTTGACCACTGCGTAAAATTGAACCGATCACCTTAGCGGATTTTACATCGTTTGCGGGTTTCCTGCGCTCAGTCGAATATTCTAATCGGTGAGCCCCCCTATGACCGCCTCCGCACCTGACAAATTGAAGCGCCGTTTCCTGACCGATAAGAGCGGCAATTTCGGCATCATGACGGCAATCCTGCTGCCTGTCTTGCTCGGTTTTGCCGGTGCCGGCATGGAGTTGGCGAATGTGATGCAGGTGAAAGCGGACATGCAGAACACTGCGGATTCAGCCGCCCTTGCGGCGGCAACCGAGGCGCGGCTGAAAAAGGGCGATCTGACGGATGAGCAGATCAAGGAAATCGCCAAGGGGTTCATTGCGGCGCAGATGGAAAAAAGCCTGACCGAAGAAGAAAAAAAGAAA
Organism: Agrobacterium sp. MS2; assembly: GCF_003261015.1. Classification (NCBI taxonomy): domain Bacteria; kingdom Pseudomonadati; phylum Pseudomonadota; class Alphaproteobacteria; order Hyphomicrobiales; family Rhizobiaceae; genus Agrobacterium; species Agrobacterium sp. MS2. The sequence goes on from NZ_QLNF01000010.1 coordinate 24,239, forward strand.
CTGGAGGAGAATTCTCCAACCAGCATCACGACGACGGAAAATGCCCGCGGCAAGACCTACACGATCGAAACCACGATCAACCACCAGGTTCAGCTCAATCCGCTGCTCGGGTTCATTGGCGCAAAAACACTCGATCTTTCGGTAACCGGCACCGCAAAGAGCACCGTCAACAAGGGTGCTCCAATCTCCATGTATCTGGCACTTGATCGTTCCGGCTCGATGTCGTTCAAGACGGATACCGTCAATGCCGCAAAAAAGTCGTGCCCGAATTATACCGCCAGCAACTGGGGCAAGAGCGAAGCGCAGGTTACGTCCAGCCCCTGCTATGTCAACAAGGCCACGTCGCTCAAAACCGCGGTCGGATTTCTCGTCGCCACATTGAACAAGGCCGACCCGACTTACACTGCCAACGGCAGTTCGCAACTGGTGCGGACAGGTGCCTCGGTCTATACGCACGAGACCTATGCCGCCCAGCCCCTCAGCTGGGGCACGAGCAGTGTTGTCAGCTATGTGGACAAACAGATTCCGGAATTTCCCACCGGCGGCACGGATGCCCGCAGCAGCCTGAACGCCGCCTATAACGCACTCAAGAAAGCCAATCCCGACGAGGCGAAGGCACATAAAACGCAGGGGAACGAATCCTTCGAGCGCTATATTGTTCTGATGACCGATGGCGAAATGACGGGAAACAGCGCCTCGTGGAATTCCAGCATCGACCAGTCGGTGCGCACCACCTGCGAGACTGCCAAGAAAGATGGAATCAAGATTTTCAGCGTCGCCTTCATGGCGCCGGACAAGGGCAAGGCGCTGCTGCAATATTGCGCATCGAGCGCTGACAATTATTACGCCCCTGAAAACATGGAGCAGATCGTAACAGCCTTTGGCGAAATCGCCCGCAAGGCTGCAGGCAGCATAGCCACGCTCACCAACTGATCGGCTTCCGGCGCGCCGCGCCGGAGCGCCTTGTCCGCTGCATGGCTGACAGAACATGTGCGGCAGGTGACAGCGGCGGCGGCCCGTGGCATAGGAGGGCCGCTCCCATTCACAGGCCCTGTCATGATCCGCATCGAAAACATCAGCAAGTCGAACAGTCACCGCATTCTCTATATCGAGGCCTCCGCCGCGCTCAATCGCGGTGAGAAGATCGGCCTTGTCGGTCCGAACGGTGCCGGCAAGACCACGCTTTTCCGGATGATCACCGGCGAGGAGCAGCCGGACGAGGGTCAGGTCGTCGTCGAGAAGGGCATGACGGTCGGCTATTTCGATCAGGATGTCGGTGAAATGTCCGGCCGCTCGGCCGTGGCCGAGGTTATGGAGGGTGCAGGCCCGGTCAGCGAGGTCGCGGCGGAGCTTCGGGAACTGGAAGCCGCCATGTCCGATCCCGACCGGATGGACGAGATGGACGCCATCATCGAACGTTACGGCGAAGTGCAGGCGCGGTACGAAGAGCTTGATGGTTACGCGCTGGAAGGCCGTGCGCGTGAGGTGCTGGACGGGTTGAGCTTCAGCCAGGAGATGATGGATGGCGATGTTTCCAAGCTTTCCGGCGGCTGGAAGATGCGCGTCGCGCTTGCCCGCATCCTTTTGATGCGGCCGGACGTGATGCTGCTCGACGAACCCTCCAACCATCTCGATCTTGAAAGCCTGATCTGGCTTGAGGATTTCCTGAAGAATTATGACGGCGCGCTGCTGATGACCTCGCACGACCGGGAATTCATGAACCGCATCGTCAACAAGATCATCGAAATCGACGGCGGGAGTCTCACCACCTATTCCGGCGACTACGGCTTTTACGAACAGCAGCGCGCGCAGAATGAAAAGCAGCAGCAGGCACAGTTTGAACGCCAGCAGGCCATGCTCGCCAAGGAAATCAAGTTCATCGAACGTTTCAAGGCGCGCGCCTCGCATGCCGCGCAGGTGCAGAGCCGCGTGAAAAAACTCGACAAGATTGATCGCGTCGAGCCGCCACGCCGGCGCCAGACTGTTGCTTTCGAATTCGCGCCGGCGCCCCGCTCGGGTGAGGATGTCGTGGCGCTGAAGAAGGTGAACAAGGCCTATGGCAGCCGCACCATTTATGGCGATCTCGACTTCATGGTGCGGCGCAAGGAACGCTGGTGCATCATGGGCGTCAATGGTGCAGGAAAATCAACGCTGTTGAAGCTCGTGACCGGCACGGCGGAACCGGATTCCGGCAAGGTTACCCTCGGCGCCAGCGTCAAGCTCGGTTACTTCGCCCAGCACGCCATGGATGTTCTTGACGGTGACAGCACCATCCTGGAATGGCTGGAAGAGCGCTTTCCAAAGGCGGGGCAGGCGCCGTTGCGCGCCCTTGCCGGCTGTTTCGGTTTTTCCGGCGACGACGTGGAAAAACGTTGCCGCGTTCTTTCCGGCGGTGAAAAGGCCCGTCTCGTCATGGCTGCCATGCTGTTCGATCCGCCGAATTTCCTCGTGCTGGACGAGCCGACCAACCATCTCGATCTCGACACCAAGGAAATGCTGATCAAGGCCCTTTCGGATTATGAAGGCACGATGCTCTTCGTTTCGCATGACCGTCATTTCCTGGCCGCCCTTTCGAACCGGGTTCTGGAACTGACGCCCGATGGTATCCATCAATATGGTGGCGGGTACACCGAATATGTCGAAAGCACCGGACAGGAAGCCCCGGGCCTTCACGGCTGAGCCATCTGCCGAACGCACCGCCCTGTGACGGCAGCTTTCTTTTGGAGACTGGAGACGCAGATGCGGATCGTGGTTTACAGCGCCAAGCCCTATGACCGGCAGTTCCTTGACGCTGCCGCCCACCCTGGCGTGAAGATGCAATATTGCGAAGCGCGCCTGTCTGCCGAAACGGTGGCGTTGGCGGAGGGAGCGATGGCGATCTGTGCCTTCGTCAATGACGACCTGTCCGGACCGGTGCTCGAGAAACTTGCGGCAATGGGCGTGCGACTTGTCGCCCTGCGATGCGCCGGGTTCAATCAGGTGGACCTTCAGGCCGCCGAAAAGCTCGGCCTCACCATTGCGCGCGTGCCGGCCTATTCGCCCTATGCGGTGGCGGAACACACCATGGCGCTCATCCTGTCGCTCAACCGCAAGATTCACCGCGCCTATAATCGCGTTCGCGAGGGAAATTTCGCACTTGACGGGCTGCTTGGCTTCGATCTCCACGGGAAGACGGTTGGTGTTGTAGGCACGGGAAAGATCGGAGCGATCTTCACGCGTATCGCGGCCGGCTTCGGCTGCCGTCTGCTCGGCCACGATATCCGGCAGAATCCGGATTGCGTGGCGCTGGGCATGACCTATGTCACGCGGGAGGAGCTGTTCCGCGCGTCGGACATACTCACACTGATGTGCCCGCTGACACCGGAGACCCGCCATCTCATTCGTAGCGAAACGCTGCCGCTGCTGAAAAAGGGCGTAATGCTCATCAATACCAGCCGCGGCGCCATCATCGACACGCAGGCCGCGATTGCCGGATTGAAAGACGGCACCATCGGTTCCCTCGGCATTGACGTCTACGAGGAGGAAGCCGATCTCTTTTTCGAGGATCTGTCCAATGACGTGTTGCGCGATGACGTTTTCGCGCGGTTGTTGACCTTTCCCAATGTTCTGGTGACCGGTCACCAGGGTTTCTTCACACAGGAAGCACTCACAAACATTGCGGACACGACAGTCGCCAACATTACGAGCTTTCTTGATACCGGCAAGGCGCTGCATGCCGTCTCGAGGACCTAGGTCGCCGGGATCGCTAACCACCTGAGAACTGCAAAATTCGCCCCGGACGCAATTGCCCGCCCCTGAGACCCGGTATAGGTTCACTCGATCTTTTTCGAGCTTTCAAACCTGACCGGTCGGGCAACAGATGCAACTCAAAGACTGCTATAATTTCCACGATTTTCGCCGCATGGCCAAACAGCGTCTTCCCGGACCGATCTTCAACTACATCGACGGCGCTGCCGATGACGAGGTGACGTATCGACGAAACACGGCCGCCTTCGAAAAATGCGATCTGGTTCCGGACGTGCTGCGCGGCGTTGCCGATGTGGATATGTCTGTCACCGTCATGGGGCAGAAGCTGTCAATGCCGGTCTATTGTTCCCCGACGGCACTTCAGCGCCTCTTTCACCATCAGGGAGAACGGGCGGTTGCTGCGGCGGCCGGCAAATTCGGCACGATGTTCGGCGTGTCCTCGCTCGGCACCACAAGTCTGGAGGAAGCGCGCCGCATCAGCGGCGGGCCGCAGGTCTATCAGTTTTATTTCCACAAGGACCGTGGCCTCAACCGCGATATGATGGCGCGCGCAAAAAGCGCCGGTGTGGAAACCATGATGCTGACGGTGGACAGCATCACCGGCGGAAACCGCGAGCGCGACAAGCGCACCGGCTTTGCCATTCCCTTCAAGCTCAATCTTTCCGGCATTGCGCAATTTGCCATGAAGCCGGCATGGGGCATCAATTATCTGACCCATGAGCGCTTCAGCCTGCCGCAACTCGACGATCACATCAAGATGGACGGTGGAGCGCTCTCCATCAGCCGCTATTTCACCGAAATGCTCGATCCTTCCATGAATTGGGAGGACGTGGAGCAGATGGTGCGCGAATGGGGCGGACCTTTTTGCCTGAAAGGCATCATGTCGGTGGACGACGCCCGGCGTGCCGTCGAGATCGGCTGCAGCGGCATCGTGCTCTCCAATCATGGCGGCCGCCAGCTTGATGGTTCCCGCAGCGCTTTCGACCAGCTGGCCGAGATCGTCGATGCGGTCGGTGACCGGATTGACGTGATGATGGATGGCGGCATTCAGCGTGGCACCCATGTACTAAAAGCCCTGTCTCTGGGGGCAAAAGCCGTGGGGCTTGGCCGCTATTATCTTTTCCCGCTTGCCGCTGCAGGCCAGGCGGGGGTCGAGAGGGCCTTGGAAACAATGCGTATCGAAATCGAGCGCGGCATGAAGCTGATGGGCTGCACAACTGTCGAGCAACTGACCCGCCGCAACCTCCGGTTCCGGGACTAGGGAAGCGTTCCACGATCTCAGGGCAGGTCAAAGCCTGCCACTGCCACCGCAGACCATTTCAGCCGCGTTTCGTTGATGTTCCTGAAGCGCCAGACCGATGTTCCAAGTGAGCGCCAGGGATACCAGCACGCAAATGCCACCGGAAATTAGCGAACGATGGCGCCTGGCGCCAGACAAAAACAACCAGCCGATGACGGCATAGGCCAAAAACGCCGGCACGGCAGCGACAAGAACCGATAGGGGGCCGTCGCAATCGATAGCCTCGATACCGACGGCGCGATATTCATTTGGCGTTCCCACAAGCCCGAGGGCGGCGACGGGGAACATCGCAACCAAAACGGCATAACGGAAAAAGCGGGGCGTATCGGGCATATCTGCTCCCTGACCGGATTATTGACCTCCCTGGTGCGGCAGAGAGGCGCTTTATCGGTGCATGGAAGGAGGATCGCCAATATTTGCCAAGAAAGCCAGTCCTTATGCCGAGATGGCCTTGGCAGACCGTTCCGCATGTGTATATGGTTGCATCATGCAACCATATTGGATTAACCATGCCTGAACAGCCCTTTCCCATACACGATATCCGCTCCATCTCGCGGCGGCTTGTTCGCGAACTCGGCTTTATGGGAGGAGATTTTGCCGGCACTGATCTGCCGCCCTCCGCCGTGCACGCGCTGATCGAGATCGAGGCGTGCCCCGGCATCACAGCTCGGGATCTGGCAAAGTTGCTCAGGCTGGAGAAATCGAGCGTCAGCCGAATGCTTCGCAAACTCGTCCTTTCAGGAGACCTCCTGGAGGAGACGGATATCGACGATAGCCGAATCAAACGGCTCCGCCTGACCAAACCCGGGCACAATAGGGTGGGAACCATTCACGCCTTCGCAAATCGGCAGGTATCGAGTGCCTTAACACGGATCGGCCCGGCGCAAGCTCTCACGGTTCTGGAAGGGCTACGCCTTTATGCCGATGCGCTGGGAGACAGGGGCGATGTCACGGCTCCGGCCGTCGAGGTCATCGAAGGCTACAGGCCGGGGCTCATCGCTCGCATCACGCAGATGCATGCGCTTTATTACGCCCGGACATCCGGCTTCGGCCAGCGTTTCGAATCCGTTGTAGCAGAGGGCCTCGCGGCTTTTTTCAACCGGCTGGACAGCCCGAAGAACGCGATCTGGGTTGCAATGCGCAGCCAGCAAATCATCGGCTCCGTCGCGATCGACGGTGAAGATCTCGGAGCGAATATTGCGCATCTGCGCTGGTTTATTGTCGACGACGGTGTGCGTGGCAGCGTTGTCGGACGCAGACTGCTCGAAACAGCACTGGCCTTTGTCGACAAAAATGGCTTCGCCGCAACCCATCTCTGGACATTCAACGGTCTCTCGACCGCACGCCACCTTTACGAGACCCATGGTTTTACATGCGTCGAGGAATATCCGGGCAGCCAATGGGGAAGCGAGGTCTTGGAGCAACGCTTCGTCCGGCGGCGGCCCGGTTGATCGTCTGGACGTGGTGCACTTTCAGGTTCGCGCCAGCCGCAAGGCGCTCCAGAAGCCACGCAACTGCGCGGTCAACTCCGCATAAAGACCATAACGCCGCGCATAATGCGAGACTTGCGCAGCATCCGGCTGGTAGGCATTCGCAACCCGTGTCATCGCCGAAACCGCCTCCTCATAATCGGGATAAAGTCCAATCGCCACGGCCGCACCAATGGCAGCACCGAGCGCGCCTGTCTCGCGGGCCTCCGCGACACGTAGCGGAATTTCCAGGACATCAGCCATGATCTGCGGCCAATGCTGGCTGCGGGAACCGCCGCCAGACATCACGGCGCTTTCCACCGGCAAGCCCGCTTCGCGCAAGACGCCGATGTGGCGGCGATGCTCAAAACACACACCCTCGAACAGGGCGCGTAACATGTGACCTTCGCCGTGCCATCCCGCGAGGCCGTAAAAGCCGCCGCGAAATTCCGCACCCAGCCGCGAGCCGAAAATGAACGGATGAAAGAACGGATCGTCGGCGCGCGGGGTAACGGAGCCGACCAATTCGTTGCAGCGCTCGAAGGCTTGGTCGCCGTGGTCACCGCGAACACGATGCACGTACCATTCGAGATTGGCGGCGGAGGTGGCGCTGGATTCGATATTGACATAGCGGTTGCGGCCAAAGGTCGTAACCATGAAGACATCGGGACTGATGACCGGCCTGTCTGCGAAAACCTGGTTGATGCTCCAGGTGCCGGCAATGATCGAAGCTTCCCCGGCATTGATGACGCCCGACCCCATGGCGCTGGAGACCACATCGAAGAAACCGCCGATGACGGGTGTGCCTTCGGATAGCCCCGTCATAGCCGCAGCCTCGCCCGTCACCCGGCCGACGATGTCGGCCGATTCCACGCGATGGGGGAAAAACGCGAACGCGTCCTCGATATCGTAAAGAGACAGAAGCTCGCGGTCGAGCCGCGCTTCCGGCAAAGCCAAAAGTCCCGCGCCGCTGAGATCGGAAATATCATTGGCAAGGCGGCCCGTCAGGCGGAAATTGACGAAATCCTTGCAGAACAACACCGTGCCGGTCCGGGCGTAGAGATCGGGTACATGTCGCTTCACCCAGGCCAAAAGGCTCGGGGTTTGCGCAGGCCATGGCCGCTGCAGACAGCGGGCCTGCAATTGCGCTCCGCTTTTCCCGTCAAGCTCGGCCGCCACATCGGCGGCGCGGCTGTCGAGCGACTGGATGCCGATCAGGGGCTGTTGTTTCTTGTCTAGAAGATAAAGACCATTGCCATGGCCGGCGCAGCCTACCGCGAGGATGCTGCGAGGATCGACAGCCGCTTTTACCAGAAGCTGCCGGATCGCCTCGCAACCGTTGCGCCACAATTCCTCGAGATCGCGCTCGACATAGCCGGGCTGCGGGAATGTCGACTGTCCGTCGATCGCGTGTTGCGCAACCTGTCGGCCCGCCGTGTCGAACAGCACAGCCTTGATGACCGTGTTGCCGACATCCAGACCCAATATGTGATTTTTGTCAGCCACGATTATAGATATCCCATGCTTCCTCACCACCCGCACCCTGATGGATGATGGCCATCAACGCCGCAACAACGGCCTTGGGATTGTCGTGCTGGTAAATATTGCGCCCGTAAACCATGCCGTTTGCACCTTCGGCCACCAGAGCCGCCGATTTCGCCAATACATTGCGCAAGTCCTCACGCCCCCCGCCCCGCACCAGCACCGGGCACCGCGCCGCCTCGATCACCCTGTGAAAGTCCTGCGGGTTACTGGTCGGATCGGCCTTGATGATATCGGCTCCCATTTCCGAGGCAAGACGAACCAGCGTAACGATCTTTTCGGCATCGCCATCCACTTGATAACCGCCGCGCACATCATTCGGCAGCATGACCAAAGGTTCGATCATCAGCGGCATGCCGAAACGATGGCAATCGGCGCGCACGCGGCTGATGTTTTCAACACATTGACGAAAGAGCTCGGGTTCGTCCGGCAGCATGAACAGGTTCACGACGACGCAGGCGGCATCCATTTCCAGCGCGCCGATGATCGGGTCATGATAATTCTGAAGCTGCGACCACATGGTCCTGTGGCGTGTTGAGTTATAGGGGTTGCCCATGTCGATGCGCATGACGAGCGCCGGCTTGTCGCGCTCCGGCCGCTGCTGCAGCAGGTCTGCCTGGCCGTAGGCCATCTGGATGGCGTCGGGGCGAGCCTCTACCAGCCTGTCCACGGTCTGCGACATATCCTCCAGCCCGACGAGGAAGCTCGGCTCGTTACAAACCCCGTGATCGATGGCCACATCCAGACAGCCGCCATTGCTGAACAGCCTGTTCATGCGCGCCTTCTTCGAAATCCGCATCATCATGCATTCTCCTTGCATCTGTGTTGAAGCATTGCCGGCGTGACCCCGTAAAAGGTCTCCAGCTCGTGAATGAGCCGCTGACGTTCCGCTGACGCCTGATTTGGCAGCCAGCCCAACTCGCGCGCTGCAACGGCGAGCATCGCGTCGATCAGATCGGCATCGATGACGCCGGTGATGGCGAGCGTCGTGCGACGCAGGACGAGATCGGTCAGGTGCCGCACCTGTTCGCAACGGATGAGCCAGACCACTTCCGCTGCCGTGATCGGCGATTTTTCTGAAAGCCGCACGTCATCCGAACGATCCCGGCAAAAACCCATCAGCTCAAACGCGCGGGAGCCGTAAGCCAGGGCCAGATGCTCCGCCCGGTCTGCGGCAATGGAAAACTCCTCCGACAACAAGGCAGGCAGGCCGCCTGCACCGGCCGGAAAATTCCTGCCGCCGCCGATTGCGCGGTCCATGGTGCCGGTCAGCCGCTTTCGTCCAAGAAAGGCCAGAACCTCGTCGGTCACCTGTTCGCCAAAAGCTCTGAAAGTGGTCCACTTGCCGCCGATCATGCAGAGCTGCGGCGGATCACTCGCAACGCGGTGGATGAAATGGCTGCGGGATATTTTCCCGGTGAAGGCGGCATCGCTTCGCGGCAGCGGGCGTATACCGCTGAAACTGAAGACGATGTCGGAGCGATCGACGGCAATCTGCGGAAAGACCTGCCGGATCGCGTCCAGAATGTAGTCCCGTTCCTCGGGCTCGCAGCGCACCCGCGCGGGCCGATCCACCTTGATATCGGTCGATCCCGCAAGAACCCGGTCGAGATAAGGGAAGAGGATGCAGACCCGGTTGTCCGTGTTTTCAAAGAAAATCATGTGGCCGTTCAGCGCCTTGAGCAGTTCCTCATTGGCAAGGATCAGATGCGATCCCTTGGTGCCTGAAACGGCGGGTTTTGCCCTGTCCGACGCCGGGCCATCGGCCAATACGCCGATCGTCTCGTCGATCCAGGCTCCCGTTGCATTGATGATGATCCGGGGCCGTATCGGCAGGATTTCGTCCGCTTCCTCCGTCCGCAGACCATATCCATCACCCACACGGACGAGTTCGGCATAGTTCAGTGCAACGCTTTGCGGCGCATCCGACTGGCTGTCGATCAGAAGCTCCAGAGCAAGCCGTTCGGGCTGGCTTATCCAAGCATCGTAATAGGTGGCGGAATATCTGATCTCCGGTGTCAGATCCGGCCAATGCTGCAAAGTATCGGCCGCGCCGCGAAAGACGTGACGGGGCAAGATGCGGTTTTTGCGAGTGACGAAATCATAGAGCATCAGACCCGCCTTGATGGCGAGCGCGCCCCGGCTTGCGGGTTTCCCACCGGAGCCGGCAAAGGTTGCTGCCGCATTGAACAGGCCGCTGAAAGTCGAAAAAATCGGGATCGTGGTCGGCAGCGGCCGAACCATATGCGGTGCGAGCCTCAGAAGTGCATCGCGCTCCCGCAGGGATTCCGCCACCAGGCCGAATTCGCCGTTTTCCAGATAACGCAGGCCGCCATGGATCATCCGCGAGGGAGCAGCGCTGCAGCCCGAGGAGAAATCGCTGCGCTCGACCAGAAGAACTCTCAGCCCCTGCAGGGCAAGATCACGATAGGCGGCGATGCCATTGATACCGCCGCCGATGACCACGGCGTCGAAATCACCGTCTTGCCGGATGCGACGGAGAGCGTCCTCGCGAAAACTGGGCATAGGAATACCGTTCGCTGGCGATGACCAGCGTCCCAATGTTGTTGACCGTTAAGCGACGTGAGAAAGGGAACGAAATTATGCGATGTGCGCCTGAAACCCCGTTCCAGCTACATAATCAGGTATTGAGACCCACGAGATGCTCCGCGATACCAGTGCTGATGAGCGCCAACTCACTCTCTGTGAGGCGAAGACGCGCCGCGGCGGCGTTTTCAACCGCCTGAGCCGGATCGCGTGCGCCACACAGCGAGAATGTTATACCCGGCTGGGCAATCGTCCAGGCAATCACCACCTGTGCCACTGAGGCGGAATGGGCGGCCGCCACCGGTTTCAGCACGCCGATCAAACGCGCGATCTTTTCACGGTTGGCCTGGCTGAAGCGCGGATTGCCGTGGCGCTGGTCATCTTCCGCAAAAACCCGCTCCGGCCCGACCTTGCCCGAGAGGAGACCGAGCGCCAGCGACGAATAGCTGAGAACCGAGACGGCATTCTCCCGGCAAACGGGCAGGAGCGTCGTCTCGATATCGCGCTTTACCATGGAATATTCTTCCTGAATGGCATCCAGCGCCCCGGTGGCGATATAGGCTTCCAGATCGGCCTGCGAAACGTTGCTTGCCCCGATGGAACGAATCTTCCCCTCTTCCTTCAGCCGCACCAAAGCCCCGACTGTCTCGGCAATCGGCGTCGTGGCATCCTGCCAATGGGTGATGTAGTGGTCGATATAATCTGTCCCAAGCCGTTTCAGGCTCTCTTCGACCTCGTACCGGATGGATGCGGCGCCGAGATAACGATGAACCGGCTTGCCATCCTGATGGAAGAAATAAGCGCCCTCATTCACATGCCACACAAGCCCGCATTTGGTGACCAGCACCACCTTGTCACGTCTGCCGGCAATTGCCTTGCCGACGATTGTTTCGGCAAGCCCCATGCCATAGGCTGGCGCAGTATCGATGAGGGAAATCCCCGCATCGATGGAGGCCTGGATGGCTGCTATGGACTGCCGCTCGTCGGTGCCGCCCCACATCCAGCCACCGATGGCCCAGGTTCCAAGCCCCACGGCAGATGCGTTGATACCGCTTTTGCCTATCGTCCGGGTCAATATTGCGTTGTCCGTCACGAGGTCTCCCCTCCTTCATGATTCAATAAGTAGCCGGCTATCGCTTCATCCACGACCAGCGAGGTCAGATAGTGGCCGGCAAGCGTGGCCGCCACCGGGCCGGCCTTGATGGCGCCTGCTGCGACACCGATGATGTTTGGGCACCGGGCAAGTTGCCCGGGGTCCAGCGCCACGACGCGCGAGTTGAGATCGATCCGGGCAAGCTGCCCGTCCGCCATGGTGAGGTGGGCGAGGAACTCGCCGGCAATGCCGGCATCCACCAGCGCCTGTCCGCCACGGGCGGCATCCGGCAGAAGATCGTAATAGCCAGAGCCTGGCGCCTCCACCGAACCAATGCCGACCAGCGCCACCTGCGCCTGACGCGCCAGATCGAAAACCTCACGGATCGATGCAACATTCATGAGGAGATCGCGCTGTTCCTCGTCTTCGGCGAATAACGGTGCGTGCAGCAGCGAGGCGCTGCCGCCAAGTTTTTCCGCCAGTTGCGTGGCGAGATGATTGACATCGGTGTAATGCTTGCCCTGCACCCCGCCGGTGAGCGGCACTACCCGCACATCGAAACGGCGCTCCGCCTGCAGATTGTCGACAACCGCACTCACCGCCTTGCCGCCCGTAATCGCGATCACATCGCCGTCGCGGATCGTTTCCAGCAAATGGTTTGCGGCCACCCGCCCGACCATTTGCAAGGCTGTTTCCGGATTATCCGATACCGTTGGCGTAACGACGGATTGTCTAAGGCCAAACCGGCGGGTGACCTCGTTTTCAAGGTCCACAAGCCGCTGATAAGGACTGGAGATGCTGATCTTCACCATGCCCGCCTTGCGGCCGGCCGCGATCATGCGGTTCACCTTGGTGTGGGAAAGGTTGAGCCGCTCGGCGATTTCGGACTGTTTCACCCCTTCGATGAAATGCAGCACCAGGACGGAATACATCTGCCTCTGTTGATCGAAATCGTCCTTGATATCCAGCATGATCGTCTTTCTCCAGTTACCTTCGGGCGAGCGGACGGCGCTCAACGGCGGCGCCTGACCAGATAGTGGTCGAACAGTACCGCAGCCAGCAAGATGCTGCCCCTGATGATGTCCTGCCAGTAGACAGACACATTGAGCAAGGCAAGCGAACTGGAAACCACCGAGAGAAGGATGGCTCCCAGGATCGCGCCAAGAATCGTACCCGAACCGCCCGAAAGGCTGGCGCCGCCGATGACCGCGGCCGCAATGACGTTGAGTTCCATGCCGATGCCGAAGCTTGGCTGGGCAGAACCGAAGCGCGCCATGTAGATAACACCTGCAACACCGCAAAGCATCGAACAAAGCGTTGTGGTGGCGAAGACCACGCGGCCGACACGGATACCGGAATAGGCCGCGGCCTTGGGATTGCTGCCGGTGTAAAAAACCTTGCGGAAAGCAGTCGTGCGCCGCAGCAGCAGATCGAAAGAAACGACCACCACCATAAATATGATCAGCACCAGCGGAATGCCGCCAATCACACCCTGACCGATGAACTTGAATTCCGGCGGCAGGGAGTAGAGCCCGAGCGGCCGCCCGCCGGTCGCCAGCAGGCAAACACCGCGCGCAATGACCATGACGCCCAGCGACACGATGAAATGATGCAGACCGATGACCGTGGTCAGAAATCCCATGACCATGCCGACCAATGTCGTCAGGCAGATTGCCAACCCCGCCGCCACCCAGGGGTCGACGCCGTTGAGGAAAAGCCAGCCGGCTGCCACCATCGCGAGCGCCGTAACGGATCCCACCGAAAGATCGATGCCACCAGAGATCAGAAGAATCGTCATGCCCACCACGACGATGCTTTCGATAGCGAAGACCATGGCCATGGCCCGCAGATTGTCCACGGTCAGGAAGTACGGCGAGATGAAGGACATCACGGCAAAAAGCGCGAGAATGATTACGATCAGCCCGGTTTCCCGCGCCTTGAGCGCCGGCTCCCACCACGCTGTCCGGCGAGCCGCCGTCCCGGCAAGGCTTGAAGGTGTTTCCGATGTTGCCATTTTCCCGCTCCCTCAGGCTTCCGCCGCATTCTGCACAGTATTGATCGACGCGAGCTGCATGATCTTCTCCTCCGTCATGTCGTCCCCCTCGACCTCGCCGGTGATGCGCCCCTCGCGCACGACAAGCACACGATCGCTGACGCCGATGAGTTCCGGCAGTTCGGAGGAGATGACGACCACGCCAACCCCCTCACGCGCCAGTTCCCGGATCTGGCGGTGGATTTCCGCCTTGGCACCCACATCCACCCCCCGTGTCGGCTCATCCAGAAAGATGACCTTCGGTTCAACCGACAGCATCTTCGCCAGCGCCACCTTCTGCTGGTTGCCGCCGCTCAGGGTCGAGACGGAATCACCGACGCTGTTCGCCCGCAGTTTCAGCCGGCGCCCCAGCTCATCTGCGCGCTTCATCTCTTTGCGCCGTTCGATGAAACCCATGCCATTCGATATCCTTCCTATGTCGAGCGCGGAGACATTGGCGGCGATGGACATGTTCAGGAACAGCCCGTCCCCCTTGCGGTCCTCGGAAAGATAAACGATCCCTTCCCGGATGCTGTCACGATAGTCTTTCAGACCAAGCCGCCGGCCACGTAACATAACCTCGCCTGTCGGCTTGCCCTCCAGCCGGCAGACCGCCCGCACGATCTCGCTTCTTCCCGCACCGATCAGTCCAGCCAACCCCAGGATTTCACCCCGACGCAGATCGAAACCGACATCGAAAACGCGCTTTCCTTCATTCAGACCCCGAACAGAGAGAATGACGTCGTCAGACTTCTCATCATCCGAGAGCTTCGGCGGGTAGAGCTTGTCGAGTAACCGTCCCACCATGCTGTTAACGACTTCCTCAGGGGAGATATCAGCAATATTCTCCGTCCTGATATGGCAACCGTCGCGCATGACGGTGATGCGGTCGCAATGTTCGAAAATCTCCGCCATGCGATGCGAAATATAGATGATGGCAATGCCGCGGTCGGCCAGCCGGTGCATGATCCGGAAAAGTGTCTGGGCTTCGGTCTCTGTCAACGCTGCCGTTGGCTCATCGAGGATCAGAATGCGGCAATCCAGCGTCAACGCCTTGGCAATCTCAACGATCTGCTGCTGCGAAATCGAAAGGCCGCCCGCGCGGCTGGCGGGATCGATGTCGCCGATCTCCCGCAGCACCGCTGCCGCCCGCTTTTCCAGGTCGCGGTAATTCATGAACCAGGAACGGCTTCGACCGGTCTCTGACATAAACATGTTTTCGGCAACCGAAATATCAGGGCAAAGAGCGATCTCCTGATGCACGAAACCGATGCCGAGCCGGTTCGCCACATTAGGCGAGGATATCTTGACCGGCTTGCCATCCAGCAGGATCTCCCCTCCATCGGGCTGCAGAATGCCGTCAATGATATGCATCAGCGTCGACTTTCCGGCACCGTTTTCCCCGGCCAGCGCGTGGATTTCGCCGCGCCGCAGGTCAAGTGCAGCACTCCGCAACGCCTTCACGGGCCCGAATGCCTTATGAATATTCGTCATGCTGAGGATGGCCTCACCCATAACGCCCTCCCGAACCGGCTTTCCCACATGGCCGGCGAGGCGTAAACCTCGCCGGGTCCAGATCGACGCCTCAGCGCCCCTTCATATATTCGTTGAGATCGAAGGAGGCGGCATTGGCCTT
Organism: Agrobacterium sp. MS2; assembly: GCF_003261015.1. Lineage (NCBI taxonomy): Bacteria > Pseudomonadati > Pseudomonadota > Alphaproteobacteria > Hyphomicrobiales > Rhizobiaceae > Agrobacterium > Agrobacterium sp. MS2. The sequence goes on from NZ_QLNF01000010.1 coordinate 39,605, forward strand.
GGTGATGACGGCAAAACCATTGTCCATCGAAGGCACCTGCATCGGGTTGAAGCCGGAGACCTTGTAGTCGTTGAACGGGTCGATCAGGTCCGAATGAGCACCGAGAAACGTGTTCATGAAACCCATGAAGCCCTGAACCCCCTGATTGGGATTGATGGCCATATAGATATTACCCTGCTTGATGTGTTCCAGCGTTGCCGGCGTGATATCCGCATGCAGGATCAGGACCTTCTTTTTTGCCTCGAGAACGGCGGTCGTCGCACCTTCAGCCGAACCGGCCTCAGGGATCCACAATGCACCTAGATTGGGATTGGCCTGCAGTAGTGCGGCGGTTGCCTGATAAGCGACGTTTGCATCCTGGTTGGTCGCTTGCCGGCCAACGAGCTTCATCTGCGGATAAGTCCGCCCCATATAGTCTATGAGGGCGGTAACGCGCAGATCATGGTTGCTTTGGCCCGGATTTTCCAGAACGGCATATTCGCCTTTTTCGCCGAGCTTCTTGACGATTTCGTCAGCCGCAAACTTCGCCTCTGCGACATTGTCCGAGGTAATATAGGCGGTGCGCTTCGACTTCGGAGAATCGGCGGCAAAAGTGGTGACGGATACACCTGAGGCGATCGCCTTGTTGATCGGCTCGATGAAAGGATCGGCCTGCATCGGGTGCAGGAGAACGCCTTTCGGCTTCTTCACCAGCTCCTGCTCGAAGGACGCGATCTGCTTTGTGATGTCATATTCCGGCGTGCCGGTGAAAACAGCTTCGCAGCCGAGCGCCTTGGCGGCCTGCTTGAACCCTTCAAATACCGGAACCCAATAGGGATGGCTGGAAACCATGACATTCATCACATAGGTTTCGCCGGGTTCACAGGCAAACTTGCCTGCGGCGGCGGCCGGCGAGCCGGCGCCAGCCGCAAGCGCCACGGCCAATATACCCGCAGCGACGGTCGATTTCAGAAAAGCCAACATATTCCCCTCCCAAGGATAATGACTTGTCGCGCAATAAATTTTAGTCTCTGTAATTTATTGCGTGCTGATGGGATAGCTGGAAAAACCGGATACGTCAACAGCATTGAATTTTATTTTTTAATGCGAAATTTATTGCAAACATACCCCGCCCGCAGTGATATGAAGCTCGTGCGCAGGCGAAAGCCAGCAGCGACAGAAATCGCTTCCGAGGAAAAAGGGCTGGGCTGAAGGAGAAACGAAAAAAGGGTTCCTGACTGCTCAGAAACCCCTTTATGAATTCGGATGGTGGGCGTGACAGGGATTGAACCTGTGACCCCTACGATGTCAACGTAGTGCTCTCCCGCTGAGCTACACGCCCTCCGTGGCGGCGGATAGACCACAAAACCGGTTCATGCGTCAACTGCTTTTTTTCGGTTTTGTGAAGGTTTTTTGAGAGGCCTTACGCCACAAGGAGTTTGTTGACCTCATCCACCAGATCGCGCAGATGGAACGGCTTGGAAAGCACCTTGGCGTCCTTCGGAGCCTTCGAATCGGCATTCAGCGCAACCGCTGCAAAGCCGGTGATGAACATGACTTTCAGGTCCGGGTCGAGTTCGGTCGCGCGTCGTGCAAGCTCGATACCGTCCATTTCGGGCATGACGATATCGGTGAGCAGAAGGGAAAAGGGCTCCTCGCGCAGCCGGTCGTAAGCGCTTGCGCCATTGTCGAAGGAAGAAACCTTGTAACCGGCTTTTTCCAGCGCCTTGACGAGGAAGCGGCGCATATCGTTATCGTCTTCAGCGAGAAGAATTTTCTGATTCATGGTTAAGTGACCGTAACTGCTCAATGTTTGGAATACCCTAGCCCGATTATAGGATTTTCACGGTAAATATCCTGTGAACACGTGAATCGGTATAGCGCTACTTGGGCGACAGTATGGACTTGCCGCACCGTAACTGGCAACATGAACCTCCTGATAGTTTGCGACATGGTAAATGGCCTGAATGGACTGGGTAACAGGTGAATATGAGCTGTTCGAAGTAACGGAACCTGCCGTTCAAACCCTGCCATTCGTCTATAATTCCCCCCATAGCGGCCGCTGCTATCCCATCTCCTTCCTAGAATCGGCGCGGCTCGATTCGCATGACATCCGTCGCTCCGAGGACCACTTCGTCGACGAGCTTTTCGGCGCCGCCCCAGAGATTGGCGCGCCGCTGTTGAAAGCGAATTTTCCGCGCGCCTATCTCGACGTCAATCGAGAGCCCTATGAGCTCGATCCCCGCATGTTCGAGGGCACCTTGCCGCCCTACGCCAATATCGGCTCCATGCGGGTTGCAGGCGGCCTTGGCACCGTGCCGCGTATCGTTGCGGAAAACATGGATATTTATGCCCATCGCCTGCCGGTGGATGAAGCCCTCTCCCGTATCGAGACCGTATACAAACCCTACCACGCCTGTCTGCGTCGCCTGCTGTCCCGCACGCACGCACATTTTGGCATGGCGGTGCTGATCGATTGCCATTCGATGCCCGGCAACATCCGGGTCACCGGGTCAAACCTCAGACCTGATGTTATTATCGGCGACCGCTACGGCACCAGCGCCTCCCAGGAAGTCTCGCGTGCGGCCCTGCATTTCCTCGAAGAACTTGGCTTCGTCGCCGTCTGCAACAAGCCCTATGCCGGCGGCTTCATTACCGAACATTACGGCCGTCCCATACGCTCGCTTCACGCGCTGCAGATAGAGGTCAACCGGTCGCTTTATGTCGATGAAAAAACGCTTTTGAAGAAAGGCGATTTCCCCGCCATTCAGGCTTCGCTGGAAATATTCATGCGCCAGCTCGGGGCTTTCGTGTCGGAATATGCGATCGAAACTTCGCTCGCCGCCGAATAGCACAGCCAAGCTTCTCAATTAAATCGTTCGCCCCTTGCCTGGCTGTGCGCCGGGCAAAAAAAACCGCGCCTTGGCGCGGTCAAGTCTAGGGAGGAAACACCCAAGGAGGGTATTTACAGTCAAAGACTGTAGCATCACGCTACGCAGTAATTGCACAATTGTCAATCATTTTATTTTTTGCATGTTTTTTGTGCTTTTGCCGAAAATATGGAAACCGCGGCTTCGTCACCATACGAGTGGACGGCGGATGTGATTCCGGTCTATGCATTTCGCCACACAATTGAGGCCATCAATTCACGCAATGAGGTTTCGCATGCTGCCCGACCGGAATTTCTTCTTCGAACTTGCTGTTGCGGCCAGCGCCGAAACGCTTCCCCGCTTTCGCACGGGCGTTGCCGTTACCAACAAGCAGGATGGCGGCTATGATCCGGTGACGGAAGGCGATCAAGCGGCCGAAAGCGCCATTCGTGCGCTCATCGAGGCTCGTTTTCCCCAGCACGGCATCCTCGGGGAAGAACATGGCAATGTCGGTCTCGACCGCGAGCATGTCTGGGTCATCGACCCCATTGACGGCACACGCGCCTTCATTTCCGGCGTGCCCGTATGGGGAACTCTGATCGGCTTCCAGTCTGCCGGCCGCGCCACGATGGGTATGATGGACCAGCCCTTCACCAGGGAGCGTTACTTTGCCGACGGCACCTCCGCCTGGTATTTCGGACCCGAGGGCGAGCGAACCATCCGCACGCGTGACTGCGCTTCGTTATCGGACGCAATACTTTTTACCACAACACCCCATATTTTCACCGCCGAGGAAAAGCCCTTCTACGAAAAGGTGCAGGATCAGGTCCGCCTTTTCCGCTACGGCGTGGATTGTTACGCCTATTGCCTGCTGGCTGCGGGTCATGTCGATCTCGTCATTGAATCCGGCCTGAAGCCCTACGATGTGGGCGCACTTATTCCGGTCATCGAGCAGGCCGGCGGCATCATCACCACATGGGATGGCGGACGTCCTGAAAATGGCGGCCGCATTCTGGCCGCCGGCTCCAGATCCGTACACGAACAGGCGCTTGCCATTCTCTCCAGACTATAGACCTGCCCTTCAAGGCGGCCATCACTCCGGCGCGAAAAACGCGTCGATGGCGGCCAGTGCCTGCTTGCGGAAAACATCCCGCTCATGCAGCAGTTCATGACGCGCGCCGGTGATGGGAAGAAGCTGCGCCGCCCGGAAATTGCGCGACAGCTCTTCCTGCGCCTTATAGGGCGTTATCGTATCCAGCATGGGCGCCAGAATAAGGGTAGGAATGGTTATGTTCGTCAGATGATCCTGACGGGTCACGCGGCCCATGGTCTTCAACGCCTCATAGACCCAGCGGGCCGTTGGTGCGCCAATGAACAGTTCCGGAAACTGCCTGTGCAGCGAAAGATTCCTTGCGAAACGTTTTGCGTCCGAGGTTAGCGGATTGCCGTCAAAATCCCGTTCGCGCTGGTCCCTGCCAAGCTGAACTTTTCCCAGGCCGGCAAGGCTCAAAGCCGTGGCGACCAGCCGGATAACGGATGACGGGACGGATTGCTGACTGTCGAGTTCTATGAAGGGCGAACAAAGCGCCAGCCGATCAATCCTGTTCGCGAGCCCAGGCGCTGCGGCAAGCGCGGCAAGCGCGCCGGTAGAATGTGCAATCATGAAGAACGGCAGCCTCGTATCCGGAAGCACCACCTGTTCCAGAAAAAGGCTGATGTCGTGCTGATAATCGGAAAAGCGCCGCACGTGCCCGGCACCCGGCCTTTTCAGCAGCCGTTCGGAACCGCCCTGCCCGCGCGTATCGAACGTCGCGACCCAGAAGCCCATGGCCGTCAGATCGGCCACTGTTTCAAAATATTTTTCGATACATTCGTTTCTGCCATGCAGCAGAACCACCGTTCCGCGGGCAACATGACGATGGGTTCGAAAGATCGCATAGCGGAGCTGTTTGCCGCCATGGCCAGAAAAATATCCAACCACATGGCTGTTGGGAACCGGATTGTCTTCACTGGCGCGCAATGTGGCTTCGATCATCGGTCTTTTTCCGGCTTTTCAACTCTTTTCGGATAGGTCGGCGGCGCGGGAAGGTCAAAGAAAAAATTGCCGGAACCGTCGGTTAAAGCAGTCGCGGTTCCGGCGAGTAAGACAGAAGAAGAAGGGACGTTATTGCTTCTGTCCACGGAGAATGTCTCCGATGACTGGAGTTTTATGGCTCTCAAACTGAACGATGCCGGAACCAGATGTTCAGACATGGTTCATGTTGCATCCCCCCTTGACGCCGCGCGACGCCATTCCCATCTCCTTCATGCGGTCGCCAAAGCGGGGCCGCGCCAAATGTCCGACCGTCGCCAGAATGGGATGGTGGACTTAACCGCAAACAGTCGCTTCTTAAGGAGGACACCATGCGTCACGTTGATTTTTCCCCTCTCTATCGTTCCACCGTGGGCTTCGACCGCCTTTTTTCGATGCTTGACGGCCTCGGCCAGCCCGAGCAGGCCCAGTCCTATCCGCCCTACAATATCGAGCGGACCGGTGAGAATACCTATCGCATCACCATGGCGGTTGCCGGTTTCGATGAAGATGAACTCAGCATCGAATCCCGCGCCAATGCGCTGACCGTGAAAGCCGAGAAGGCCACGGATGAGAAGACGACGGAAGGCGAATTTCTGTATCGCGGCATCGCCACGCGCGCCTTCGAACGCCGCTTCCAGCTTGCCGACCACGTAGAAGTTCAGACCGCTTCCCTGAAGAATGGCCTGCTTCACATCGATCTCGTTCGCAATATTCCGGAAGCCATGAAGCCGCGCCGCATTGCGATCTCGTCCGACAGCGCCGATGCGCCGAAGACCATCGAAGCCCAGGTTACCCCGGCTCAGGTCAACTAAGTATTCCACATGCAAGACAGACGGCCCCCTTGAGGGGCCGTTTTTGTTGGCGGGAGCGCGTTTTATCGAGCGGAAGCTGCGGCGCCTTCTGCCGCAGCCGCTTCGGCTATCGCTGCCGTTTCATGGGCCTTGCGGGCATAACGCTGGGCAAGGACAGCGCAGACCATCAACTGGATCTGATGAAAGAGCATGATCGGTAAAACGATGGCACCGATGCTCTGGCCGGCGAAGATCGCGCCGGCCATGGGCACGCCGCTGGCGAGGCTCTTTTTCGAGCCGCAGAAGGTGATGGTGATTTCATCGGCCTTGTCGAAACCCAATAGTCGGCTGCCGAACATCGTCACACATAGGACAAGCGCCAGCAGCAGGATATTGATGACGATGACCACACCGATATCCCGGAGCGAAAACGTGTGCCATATGCCCTCGATGACCGCATCGGAAAAGGCGAGATAAACGACCATCAGAATGGAGCCGCGATCGACCGGAGAAAGCAATTTCTTGCGCGCCCTGATCCAGTCACCAATCCAGGGCTGCAGGACCTGACCGACGATGAAAGGCAGAAGCAGCTGCAGGAAGATTTGCAGGAAAGCATCCAGCGAAAATCCGCCGCCATGGCCGCCGACCGTGAACAGCAGGCCAACCAGCAACGGCGTCAGGAACATGCCAAAAATATTCGAGGCCGAGGCTGAACAAATCGCCGCCGGCACGTTTCCGCCCGCCATTGACGTGAAGGCGATGGATGACTGCACGGTGGATGGCAGCACGCAGAGAAACAGCACGCCCATATAGAGCGGTGCCGGCAGGATGCTTTCGGGAATGAAGCCTATCGCCACACCGAGAAGCGGGAAAAGGCCGAAGGTCACGAGCAGGATCGCCAGATGCAGACGCCAGTGCAGAATGCCCGCAATCACCACATCCCGCGAAAGCCGCGCGCCGTGCAGGAAGAACAGCAGAGCGATCGCGAGTTTTGTCGCAAGCCCAAAATATTCTGCCGGCTCGCCGCTGATCGGCAGGATGGAAGCCAGAATTACGGTGGCCACCAGCATCATGGTAAAACGGTCGGGCAGGAAGCGGGTCATGGGAGGTCTTTCCGGCAGCGGTTTTGCTTGAAACGCGCGCCACTATCGCTCATCATGATTTCGGATGCAAAGATTAACAGTTATCATGATTTGAGATAATGCTGAACCTTCAACATCTTGCCAGCTTCGTCATGCTCCAGCAAACCGGTAGTTTTACCCTTGCTGCCGAACGGCTCGGCATTGGCCAATCCACTGTCAGCCAGCATATTCAGAGGCTTGAAGCCTCCCTTGGCCGCCGATTGATCGCACGCAACACCCATCAGGTAAAACTGACCGGCGAGGGTGAGGCATTACTCGGTTACGCTCGCAACATGCTTGAAATCGATAGCAAGGTCTCTTCGCTCTTCAGCGAAAGCCGCCTGCGTGGGCGGCTGCGGCTTGGTGTGTCGGAAGATTTTGTCGCCAGTCGCCTTACGACCATTCTGGAGGAATTCATTCGGCTTTACCCGCTGGTTGACCTTGAACTAACGGTCTCGCTGAGCGGTGTGCTTTACCAGATGCAGGACAATGGCGAACTTGACGTGGTGTTGGCCAAGCGTCGTCTCGGCGACAAGCTTGGTCATTTCCTTTATCGCGAACCGCTCGTCTGGCTGGCGCGCGATCCTGAGCGGATGCTGAACCAGCCGGATGCGCTCCCGCTGATTGCCTTTCCGCCACCAAGCATCACCCGGAAGGCGGCGCAGGAGGCACTGGACCGGGCCGGTCTCGCCTGGCGGATCGTCTGCACCTGCGGCAGTCTCAGTGGACTAACCGCCGCAGCAAGGGCAGGCATGGGCATTCTGGTGCAGCCGCGCAGCATGGCGCCGGCTGGTCTGAAGGAGATTGCCGCAGGCGTGCTGCCGCTGCTGGAAGACGTGGAATTCGTGCTTCAACCGAGCAAGGGCGCGGAGGCGGAGCTGGTGCGCGCCCTTTCCGATCTCGTTTCCAGCAAGAGCATCGCACCCGGCAGTTTCGTGTAACCGGCCTTAATTGTCCCGTTTCGAGAGGCAACGGCCGACGCTGTCGCGCCAGCCTGCGATGGCGTTCTTCCGCTCGCTCTCTTCCATCTCGGGGCTGAAGCGGCGGTCGCGCCGCCAATGGTCGGCGAAGGCCTTCCGGTCCGGCCAGATGCCGGCACGTGAGGCCGCAAGCCAGGCGGCACCAAGGATTGTCGTCTCGAGAAACACCGGTCTATCGACGGGCGCGGCGAGAATATCTGCCAGCCGCTGCATCGTCCAATCGGAGGCGACCATGCCGCCGTCGACCCTCAGCACCGTCTTGCCATTGTCACCTGCCCAGTCCTTGCGCATCGCATCCAGCAGGTCGAACGTCTGATAGGCAACGCTTTCGAGCGCCGCGCGGGCAAATTCCGCCGGGCCCGTCCCGCGTGTGAGGCCGAAGATCGCACCCCGCGCTTCGGCATCCCAATAAGGCGCGCCAAGACCGGTAAACGCAGGCACGAGATAAACGCGCTGCTTCGGATCGGCCTTTTCGGCAAGCGCGCTGACTTCTGATGCAACCGAGATGAAACCAAGCTCGTCACGCAGCCACTGCACCGCCGCCCCGGCGATGAAGATAGAGCCTTCCAGCGCATAGGTCGTCACGCCGTCGAGACGATAAGCAATCGTCGTCAGGAGCCGGTTTGTGGAGGCCACCCGGTCTGTGCCCGTATTGAGAAGTGCGAAGCAGCCGGTGCCGTAGGTCGATTTCATCATGCCCGGCTCGAAGCAGGCATTGCCGATCACCGCCGCCTGCTGGTCGCCCGCAACGCCGAGGATCGGAATTTCCGCGCCCAGAAGCGACTTGTCAGTTACGCCGAAATCGGCGGCGCAATCCAGAACCTCCGGCAGCATGGCGCGGGGGATGTCGAGGATGGACAGGAGCTCATCATCCCAGACATTGTCTTCGATATTATAGATCAGCGTTCGCGAGGCGTTGGTGGCGTCGGTCACGTGCCGGCGGCCGCCGGTGAGACGGTAGATCAGGAAACTGTCGACGGTACCGAAGCAGATTTCTCCCTTGCCCGCCCTTTCGCGAAGACCGCTGACGCTGTCCAAGAGCCATTTCAGCTTCGTGCCGGAAAAATATGGATCGAGCAGCAGTCCGGTCTTTTTAGAGAAGAGCGGTTCCAGCCCCCTTCTTTTCAAATCCTCGCAGACCGGGGCGGCACGGCGATCCTGCCAGACCACGGCGCGGTGCACCGCTTCGCCGGTGTTGCGGTCCCACAGCACCGTCGTTTCCCGCTGATTGGTGATGCCTATCGCCTCTATATCGGTTGCGGCGATGCCGGCATCGGCAAGCGCCAGTCGGATGGTTTCAAGCACACTCTTCCAGATGTCTTCGGCATCGTGTTCGACCCAGCCGGAGGCAGGAAAATGCTGCGGAAATTCTCGCTGCCCGACACCGATGACCCGCATGTCGCGATCAAAGACCATCGACCTCGTCGATGTCGTGCCTTGATCGATCGCCAGAATATAACCGCCCATTATGTCACTCCCTTTCAAACGCAATGACGGGGCGGCAGAGCCGCCCCGATTTAAGATTTTATGCAGACATCACTTCTGCCAGCTTTTCACCAGTTCGTCGTAATTGACGGTGACCGGCTTTTCCTTTTCGTTGGCGATCTTTAGCTGCGGCGCGAGATTGCCCTTCGAAACGGCGTCCTTGTTCCAGTATTCGATATCATGCTCTTCCGCCAGCTTCGGGCCGATATCGCCCTGCACGCCAGCACGTTCCAAGCGGCTCATGACCTTTTCCTGTTCAGCGCAGAGCGAGTCCATTGCAGCCTGTGCCGTCTTGGCACCCGACGACGCATCGCCGATTGCCTGCCACCAGAGCTGCGCCAGCTTTGGATAATCAGGAACGTTGGTGCCGGTCGGCGACCACTGAACGCGGGCCGGCGAGCGATAGAACTCGACAAGACCACCGAGCTTGGAGGCCCGGTCCGTGAAGCTCTTGTGATGGATGGTGCTGTCACGAATGAAGGTGAGACCGACATGGCTCTTCTTCACATCCACGGTCTTTGAGGTCACGAACTGCGCATAGAGCCATGCGGCCTTGGCGCGGTCGTCTGGCGTGGATTTCATCAACGTCCAGGAACCCACATCCTGATAACCGAGCTTCATGCCGTCCTTCCAGTAGACGCCGTGCGGCGAGGGTGCGACGCGCCATTTCGGCGAACCGTCCTCGTTCACCACAGGCAGGCCGGGCTTGGCCATGTCGGCAGTAAAGGCCGTGTACCAGAAGATCTGCTGGGCGATGTTGCCCTGTGCCGGCACTGGTCCTGACTCGGAGAAGGTCATGCCCTGCGCTTCCGGCGGCGCATATTTCTTCAGCCATTCGAGATATTTCTCGATGGAATAGACCGAAGCGGGACCGTTGGTATCGCCACCGCGCGCCACGCAGGAGCCGACCGGCTGCGACTTGTCATTGACCTTGATGCCCCATTCATCGACCGGCAGGCCGTTTGGCAGGCCCTTGTCGCCATTGCCTGCCATGGAAAGCCAGGCATCGGTGAATCGCCAGCCGAGCGAGGGGTCCTTCTTGCCGTAGTCCATATGGCCGAAGACCTTCTTGCCGCCGACGTCGCGGCCGGTGAAGAATTCGGCGATGTCCTCATAGGCCGACCAGTTGACGGGAACGCCGAGGTCGTAGCCGTACTTGGCCTTGAATTCCGCTTTGTTCTTGTCGTCGTTGAACCAGTCGTAACGGAACCAGTAGAGGTTCGCGAACTGCTGGTCGGGAAGCTGGTAGAGCTTCTTGTCCGGTGCCGTCGTGAACGCGCTGCCGATGAAGTCCTTGAGGTCGAGACCGGGATTGGTGACATCCTTGCCTTCATTGGCCATGAAGTCCGTCAGGTTGCGCACCTGCTGGTAACGCCAATGGGTGCCGATGAGGTCGCTGTCGTTGACCCAGCCATCGTAAAGGTTCTGGCCGGTCTGCATCTGGGTCTGGATCTTTTCGACAACGTCACCTTCCTGGATAAGGTCGTGCGTCACCTTGATGCCGGTAATGGCGGTAAATGCAGGCGCCAGAACCTTTGATTCATATTCATGCGTGGTCAGGGATTCGGATACGACCTTGATCTCCATGCCCGCGAAAGGCTTCGCGGCATCAATGAACCATTGTACTTCCTTTTCCTGCTCTGCACGGGAAAGCGCCGACATGTCGCCGATTTCCTTGTCCAGAAACTGCTTTGCTTCCTCCATTCCGGCAAAAGCCGAACCTGTCATTGCCAGCAGCATGGCTGCCGTCGTCGTCATCAGATGCCGTCGCATATCAGTCCTCCCAAGGGTTGCGATTGCATGAAGTCTGCGAGATGCGGTTTTCCTCCGCCGCATCTTTTCCTGCTCTAGACAAAACGGAAAACGCCAACGGCGTAGACCACGGATAGAGCGAGAGCCCACCACAGGTTCGGGCCGACCAGCCCGAGCCATGCGAGATGAATGAAGGCGCTGCCAAGCAGCGAGATGAACAGCCTGTCACCACGCGTCGTTTCGAAGCGCAACAGGCCGAAGCGGGGATTGCCGCCGGGCGAGAGACGTTCCCAGAACCACATGCCGACCAGCAAAACCGCGATGGTGCCGAAAAAGGCCGCCGTCTGCCACGTCCACGCCATCCAGGTAAAATCGGGCATCTTCGTCATGGTCAAACCCTTCCCAGCGCAAAGCCTTTGGCGATGTAATTGCGCACGAACCAGATCACCAGAGCGCCGGGTATCAGCGTCAACACGCCGGCAGCGGCAAGCAGGCCCCAGTCCATGCCCGCGGCAGAAACGGTGCGCGTCATCGTCGCGGCGATCGGTTTTGCGTCCGTGGTGGTCAGCGTGCGGGCGATTAGAAGCTCGACCCACGAGAACATGAAGCTGAAGAAGCAGGCCACGCCGATGCCGGAGGCGATGAGCGGCATGAAGATCTTCACGAAGAATTTCGGGAAGGAGTAGCCGTCAATATAGGCGGTCTCGTCGATTTCCTTCGGCACGCCGGACATAAAACCTTCGAGAATCCAAACCGCCAGCGGCACGTTGAACAGGCAATGCGCGAGCGCCACCGCAATATGCGTGTCGATCAGCCCGAAAGCGGAATAGAGCTGGAAGAACGGCAGCGCAAAGACCGCCGGTGGCGCCATGCGGTTGGTCAAAAGCCAAAAGAACAGGTGCTTGTCGCCGAGAAAACGGTAACGCGAAAAGGCATAGGCCGCTGGCAGCGCGACAGCCACCGAGATCACCATGTTCATGACGACATAGATGATCGAATTGATATAGCCGGAATACCAGGATGAATCGGTGAAGATCGTCCTGTAGTTCTGCAGCGTCGGCTGATGCGGATAGAGCGTCATGGAAGAGACGATTTCCGCATTCGTCTTGAAGCTCATATTGATAAGCCAGTAGATCGGCACGAGCAGAAGCAGGATGTAGATGGTCGGCACCAGCCAGGAAAACCGGGATGGCCCGTGATGGCGGCGTGAGCGCGCCGTTGCGGCAAAGCTGGGTCTTGCCGACGTGGCAACGCCCGACGAGCCGGAGACCAAGCCGTTACGTTCCACGCCGGTCGTGACATTGGAGGCGCTCATGACTCAGGTCTCCGCGTCGTGGCTGGTCATCACGGTATAGAACACCCACGATAACAGCAGGATGATGAGGAAGTAGATCAGCGACATGGCCGCTGCCGGGCCGAGGTCGAACTGGCCAAGTGCCATCTTCACGAGATCTATGGACAGGAAGGTTGTGGAATTGCCCGGGCCGCCGCCAGTGACGACGAAGGGTTCGGTATAGATCATGAAACTGTCCATGAAGCGCAGCAGGAAGGCGATCAGCAGCACCCGTTTCATCTTCGGCAGCTGGATGAACCGGAACACCGCAAAACGCGACGCGCCATCGATCCTTGCCGCCTGATAATAGGCGTCAGGAATGGAAACCAGGCTGGCATAACACAGAAGCACGACAAGGCTCGTCCAGTGCCACACATCCATGATGACGACGGTAATCCAGGCATCGACGGGATCGTTGACATAGTTGTAGTCGAGCCCGAGCTGATTGGCATAATAACCGAGCAGCCCGATATCGCTGCGCCCGAAGACCTGCCAGATGGTGCCGACCACATTCCACGGCACAAGCAGCGGCAGTGCCATGGTGACGAGGCAAACGGGCACGCCGAGGCCGGATTTCGGCATTTTGAGTGCGATGAAGATGCCGAGCGGAATTTCAATCGCGAGGATGATGCCGGAGAATAGCAGGTTGCGCCCCAGCGCATCCCAGAACCGGTCCGACGCCAGGATTTCCTCGAACCATTGCGTTCCCGCCCAGAAGAACTGGTTGTTGCCGAAGGTGTCCTGCACCGAATAATTCACGACGGTCATCAGCGGAATGACGGCGGAGAAGGCGACCAGCACCAGCACCGGCAGCACCATGAACCATGCCTTGTTGTTCCAGCTTTTTTCCATGGTCAGGCCCCCATCTTTACACGCCAGGAATCGGCGAAAACACCGATGGCGGCCGGGTCGAAGCGCACACCGGCCTCCGCCGGGATTTCCTCGTCTTCCGCAACGACGATCGCGAGTTTCTGGCCGGCGAACCGGGCACGCACGATCTTCTGCCGGCCGATGTCCTCGACCTTATCGACAGTGATGGGCATGCCGCCGCGCTCCAGCCGGACGAATTCCGGGCGGATGCCGATTTCGATGCGCTGCCCCGATGCGATCGTCGGCGCACCTGCCAGCGGCACACCAAGGCCGCCGACTACAGCCGTCGTCCCCTCGATATTGGCGGGCAGAACATTCATGCCCGGCGAGCCGATAAAATAACCGACAAATGTATGCCCCGGCCGCTCGAAAAGCTCAGCCGGCGTGCCGATCTGGACAATCTGGCCGTCATACATCACCACCACCTTGTCGGCGAAGGTCAGCGCTTCGGTCTGGTCATGGGTGACGTAGACCATGGTAAAACCGGACTGGCGATGCAGGCGCTTCAGCTGCGAGCGCAGCACCCATTTCATATGCGGATCGATGACCGTCAGCGGCTCATCAAAGAGAATGGCGTTGACGTCGGAGCGTACGAGGCCGCGCGCCAGCGAGATCTTCTGCTTCTGGTCCGCCGTCAACCCGCGGGCCCTGCGTTTGGCCATACCGGAAAGGTCGGTCATCTCAAGGATTTCCCGCACGCGGCGGTCGACCTCGGCCTCCGGCACATGCCGGTTGCGCAGCGGAAAAGCAAGATTGTCGTAAACTGTCATCGTGTCGTAAACGACCGGGAACTGGAACACCTGGGCGATATTGCGATCTTCAGTCGCAAAATCCGTGACGTCTGTTCCGTCGAACGCGATACGGCCTTCGGAGGGGCGCAGCAGGCCAGAAATGATGTTGAGCAGCGTGGTCTTACCACAACCGGAGGGACCGAGAAGTGCATAGGCCCCGCCATCCACCCATTCGTGATGAACCTCCTTCAGCGCATAATCGCCGGCAGCCTGCGCCTTGGCGTTATAGGCGTGGCGGATATGATCGAGCGTGATACGTGCCATGACCGATCCCCCTTACGCCGCTTCGCCGATAGCGCGGCCATTTGCGTCGAATGCCATCAGGTGGCTTGTATCGAGAAACAGCTCGATATCCCTGTCCGGTTCGATGTCGTGGATGCCATGCGCCAGCATGACCCAGCGTCGGCCCGAAAATTCCACGTGCACGAAGCTTTCCGACCCGGCGATTTCCGAGATCAGCGTCCGCGCCCGTATGGATTGCCGTGCTTCACCCTTCGCCTGCGGGAAAAGATGATGCGGCTGGAAAGCGATGGTCAAAGGTCCATCCGGCATGGTGGCAAGGTGCGCCGGCACCGCGACAACTGCGCGATCAGCACGGGTAAAGGCTCCACCCATCTTGATGACCTCGATGGTGTTGAGCGGCGGGTCGGCGAAAATTTCCGCCGTCACAATATCCACCGGGCGCCGGTAAACCTCGATGGTGCGACTGAACTGGGTTACCCTGCCCTCGTTGAGTGTTGCCGTATTGCCGCCCAACAGCAGCGCCTCTGACGGCTCTGTGGTGGCATAAACGAAGATCGCGCCCGACTCCGCGAAAATGCGCGGCAGCTCCTCGCGCAATTCTTCGCGCAGCTTGTAGTCGAGATTGGCCAACGGCTCATCGAGCAGCACCAGAGTGGCGTTCTTGACGATGGCGCGGGCAAGTGCCGTGCGCTGCTGCTGGCCGCCGGAAAGATTGAGCGGCGTACGGTCGAGATAGGGCGTCAGCCTCAGAAGCTCCGCGGCTTTTCTGACTTCCCGGTCGATGGTTGCCTGATCCTTGCCCGCAACCCGCATCGGCGAGGCAATGTTTTCGTAAACGCTGAGCGCCGGATAGTTGATGAACTGTTGGTACACCATGGCGACGTTGCGCTTCTGGACCGGCCAGCCGGTCACATCCTCGCCGTTGACCAGGATCGAGCCGCTGCTTGGCTTGTCCAGCCCCGCCATAAGCCGCATGAGCGACGTCTTGCCCGAAAGCGTCGGTCCAAGCAGAACGTTCAGGCTTCCGCGCTGCAACGTCAGATCCGTGGGATGAATATGATAGTCACCGCCCACCATCTTCGAGACATTTCGCAATTCAAGCATGGTGATCCAAAGCCTCCTCCGCTTTTGTCCGGATCGTCAGATTGCCTTCAATCGTCCACCTGCAATGTCATCGATGTAGTCCTCCAACCCACGCACCTCGTCGGGGGTCAAAAAAAGCCCCTGCTTGGTACGGCGCCACAGAATATCCTCCGCCGTCAGCGCCCATTCCCGCGCCATCAGCCAGCGAACTTCGGCTTCATAGAGCGTGCCGCCGAAATGCCGCCCAAGCGCCGACGCGTCTGTCGCATTGCCTATCATCGCCGCCACATCGGTGCCGTAGCAGCGTACAAGCCGCTCCGCATGACGCTTTTCCATGAAGGGATAACGCGATAGCAGCGCAGAAACCTTCGCAGCATAAGCTTCTACATTGAAATTTCCGCCCGGCAGATGAGAACCCGCTGTCCATGGGGCTCCCTTTGTTCCCAGCGCATCGCCGATCTTTTCAAGAGCATGTTCGGCGAGTCGCCGATGAGTGGTGAGCTTGCCGCCGAAAATATTGAGAAGTGGTGCCTCGCCGTCGGTCCCCTCGGTCTTCAAGACATAATCACGCGTCGCCTCCTGCGCTTTTGACGCGCCGTCATCAAAAAGCGGCCGCACCCCGGAATAGGTCCAGACAATATCGGCCGGCTTCACCGGTTCGGCAAAATATTCACTCGCCGCGCTGCAGAGATAGCTGATTTCCGCGTCGCTGATCTTAACAGCCCGGGGGTCACCGGTATAGTCGCGATCCGTCGTGCCGATCAGGGTGAAATCCTGTTCGTAAGGGATGGCGAAAATGATGCGGCCATCCGGATTCTGAAAGAAGTAGGCGCGCGGATCGGAGAACTTCTTGCGCACGATGATATGGCTGCCCTGGACGAGGCGAACATTGTGAACGTTGTTTTTGCCGAAGGTCGCCGACAGAACCCTGTCGACCCATGGACCGGCGGCATTCACCAACATCCGCGCCCAGTGGACCTGCGTTTCTCCGGCGGCATTTCTCGTCTCGACCCGCCAGAACGCGCCGTCGCGGCGCGCGGAAACCACCTGCGTCCGATTGAGGATCAACGCGCCACGGTCAGCGGCATCACGGGCGTTCAGCACAACCAGGCGGGCGTCATCGACCCATCCGTCGGAATATTCGAAAGCCCGGGCGAAAATCGGTTTCAAAGGCTTTCCGGCCGGATCACGGCGCAGATCGAGCGAGCGGGTGGCGGGCAGAAGCTTGCGACCGCCAAGATGATCGTAAAGGAAGAGCCCGAGACGCACGAGCCACGCCGGACGCACACCGCCCTTCTGGAAGGGCAGCACGAAACGCATGGGCCAGATGATGTGAGGCGCCATGGCCCACAGAACCTCGCGTTCCATCAGTGCTTCGCGCACCAGGCGAAACTCGTAATGTTCGAGATAACGCAGGCCGCCATGAATGAGCTTGGTTGCAGCAGACGACGTACCGGAGGCGAAATCGTTCATTTCCGCAAGTGCGACGGAATAGCCCCTGCCGACGGCGTCGCGCGCAATGCCGCAGCCATTGATACCGCCGCCGATCACGAAAATATCGTGAATTGCCTCGTCAGACATGCACCCTCCCGCGCTTTCATCGACGCTCTCCTCATCGATATATTAAAAGCACGACCATCTAATTCGAAGACAAAACGAATGTCAAACGAAATTCCGACAGCCCGTGGATCAGGTGCCGCGGGCCTCCGTTTCGATCAGCCGGACATCGTGATCGGCGCAGATGCCGCGGATGGAATCAATCGGACAATGATCGGTGATGAAGGTATGAACCTGCGAAAGATGGCCGATGCGGACAGGGGCCGTCCGTTCGAATTTGAGCGAATCCGATACCAGAATCACATGGCGCGCGTTGGAGATGATTGCCTGCGCAACCTTGACCTCGCGGAAATCGAAATCCAGCAGGGCGCCGTCCTCATCGATGGCGGACACGCCGATGACGGCGAAATCCACTTTGAACTGGCGAATGAAATCCACGGCCGCTTCGCCGACAATGCCGCCATCGGAGCCGCGCACGACACCACCGGCAATCACCACCTCAATACCCGGGAAAACGCGTAACCTGTTGGCAACATTTATATTATTTGTGATGACCATCAGTTCGTGATGATCCGCCAGCGCTTCGCCCACCGCCTCCGTGGTCGTGCCGATGTTGATGAAAAGCGACGAATTGTTGGGAATGAGAGCGGCGGCAGCGGCCCCGATCGCCTGTTTCTCCACGGAAGCAATCGCCCGCCGAGCCTCGTATTTGACATTTTCATTGCCGCTTGGAAAAAGCGCGCCGCCGTGGATGCGGGTCAGAACACGGGTATCGCAGAGGTCGTTCAGGTCCTTGCGGATCGTCTGAGGGGTGACGGAAAACCGCGATGCCAGCTCGTCGACCAGCACTCGCCCGTTCGCTTTCGCCAGCGCGACGATTTCATCCTGACGCGGTGTGAGCAACATTTCGCCCTCCCTCCTCTTTCAATTTTTTCGTTTTATTGAAGAGCGAACGAAAAACCAATGTCAAGGGATGGTTTAGGCCGACCGTGGGTGGCCGCGTCGACGTCGTGTGTCAAAAATTTGCGCCGGGGCGGCGCGTGGTCCGTCATCGAGCTATCAGAACGGGCGGAAGGATCTCCTTTGCGTCCATCAAGGACAGCGCCGGGGAAGCGGCGCGGAACGCGTCGCCAATGCCGATCAGAACGGGCTCGTTTACCCCCAGCCGCTCGATTGCCGCAGACAGTTGCGTGAGTGTGCCGCACCAGCGCTGCTCATTCGCCCGGGTGACGGAAACCACGACGGCAACGGGCGTCGAGGCGTCCATGCCGTGGGCGAGCAAGGAGGACTGGATTGCCGCCGCGGTTCGCCCGCCCATGTAAAAAACCGTGGTTACGGCGGGGTCGGCAAGCGATGTCCAGTCAATATTCTCCGGCAGCTTTCCCTGACGGGAATGGCCGGTGATGAAGCGCACCGACTGGGCGTGGTCGCGATGGGTCAGGGAAATGCCCATGCGGGAGGCCATGGCGCTTGCCGCGGTGATGCCGGGCACGACATCGACGGGAATGTTTTCAGCCGCCAGCGCGGCGATCTCCTCACCGGCGCGCCCGAAAATCATCGGATCGCCGGATTTCAGGCGCACGACCCTTTTTCCCGCCTTTGCAAGCCGGATCATCATGTCGTTGATATCTTCCTGCCTGCAGCTTTCGCGGCCGCCGCGCTTGCCAACCAGCATGCGCTTGGCCTCCCGCCGCGCCAGCTCCAGCACCTCGGCTGAGACAAGATCGTCAAACAGAATGACATCTGCCGCCTGCAGGGCGCGCACCGCTTTCAGCGTCAGAAGTTCGGCGTCTCCAGGGCCGGCGCCCACAAGCGTCACCCGCCCCCCAACCTCGCAAGCCTGCATTCCGGTAGCCATCAGCAATCGTTCTGCGCTCTCTTCGTCCAGCCTTTCGGTAAAGGCCCGATCAACGAATTTCTCCCAGAACAGCCGCCGGGACGGACCTGGCGTCAGCCGCAGGTTAACACGCTCACGGATGGTCTGGGCAAGCGCGCCCCAATCCCTGAGCGAGGGCGGCAGCAATGTCTCAATGCGCCGACGGATGGCCTGAGCCAGAATAGGTGCTGCGCCATCGGTGGAGATCGAGACGACCACTGGCGAGCGATTGACGATGGAGCCGAACTGGAACTGGCAGAATTCCGGCTTGTCGATGACGTTGACGGGAACACCCGCTGCCCGCGCAGCGGCATGAAAGGCTGCCGCCTCCGTATCCGTTTCGCAATCCGCCAGCGCCAGTTCCGCATTGGCGAATATGCCACTATGCCAGCGCATGGCATGGAAATGCAGGCGAGTGCTTCTGGCAACGAGCCCTGCAAATGTCTCGGACAGGTCACCCCTCTCACAAAAGACATGCAATTCCGCGCCGCAGGCCAGCAACAGCTCCGCCTTCCAGGCGGCCCCATCCGATCCGCCCGCCAGCACCACGCGCTTGCCCTCAAGCCCCCAGAAAACCGGCAGCTTGGCGAGTTTCTCCATACGGGCCGGTTCATTCCGCTGCGGTTTTAAGGCATCCATTGATGACCCCCTTGATTTCGGCGCGGCACGAGCCGCAATTGGTGCCGGCATTCAACACCTTGCCGATGGCTTCGACGCTATGGCAGCCATCCCGGACTGCGGCCGTGATCTGGTTGACGCCGACATTGAAGCAAGAGCAGACCGTGGCCCCCGGATCGGGACGGCCGGCTCCGGGGCGACCGGCGATCAGCGCAAATCGCATTCGCAGATCCTCATGGCGCTCGGTCAATTGTAAAATCGCCCAGTTGCGGGCAACAGCCACCGGCCGCCTTGCGATGAACAGCGCCACCAGCAGTATATCGCCATCGAAAAAGGCAAGGCGCAGATCGCCGGTTTGCCGGTCGCTGTAACCCAGCGGCTCGATCCCGGCGTCGATGCCGAAGACCTGTCGCGCCCAGAGCGTCCAGTCCTGCGGCTCTTCCGCAAAGGCAAGCTCCATGCGATAGCCGCCATCCGCCTTTGCAATGGCCCAATAGGTGCAGTCCGGCGCATCGGGCCGGGTGCGGGAAATGGCGAAACCGTAAGCCTTCGCTTCGAAACGTCTTGCCCTCACGCCCGTGTTTTTCGAGGCGGGCTGGCCGGAATAAGGGTCCGTGACCGGGGCCACAACCATATCGATCCGCGCCAGCGAGGCGAACTGGTCGTTCCAGTGCATCGGCGCGAAGACCGACCCGCGCGCCTGCCTTTCGCTGATCAAC
Organism: Agrobacterium sp. MS2; assembly: GCF_003261015.1. NCBI lineage: Bacteria > Pseudomonadati > Pseudomonadota > Alphaproteobacteria > Hyphomicrobiales > Rhizobiaceae > Agrobacterium > Agrobacterium sp. MS2. The sequence goes on from NZ_QLNF01000010.1 coordinate 59,747, forward strand.
GCCCGCAGCAGAACCTTACCATGTGGACTTTCCAGCTCTACCAGATCGGCGCTTTCGATGCCCAGCGCCTGTGCATCGCGCGGGTGAAGCTCGGCGAATGGCTCGGCGATATGGGCGGTAAGGCGTGCGCTTTTGCCGGTGCGGGTCATGGTATGCCACTGGTCGCGAATGCGCCCGGTATTCAGCGTCAGCGGATAGTCCGCCGACGTTCTGTCCACCTCCGGCAAGGCTGTGACGATGAACCGCGCCTTGCCATCGGCGTGATAAAACCGGCCATCTGCGAAGAAACGCGCCGTGCCGGCGTCACCTGCCTGCGGTCTTGGCCATTGGAAGGGCGCCATCCCGTCATAGACTTTCGGGTCGACGCCACTGATGTCGAAATCGCGACTGCCCAGATTTTCGAAGCCAGACAGAGCCGCATGTTCGGAGAAAATCTCCGACGCGTGCCGGAAGGCAAAGGCTGCGCCGAAACCCATGCGCCGGCCCACTTCCGCCATCTGCCACCAGTCCGCTTTCGCTTCACCGGGTGCATCGAGAAAACCGCGCTGGCGGGAAATGCGCCGCTCGGAATTGGTGACCGTGCCGTCTTTTTCCCCCCAGCCAAGCGATGGCAGAAGCACATGGGCATGGCGCGCCGTATCGGTCTTGTCCATGACATCGGACACCACGACGAATGGACAGGCCTTGATGGCCGCTTCGACAGCACCGGCGTCAGGCATGGACACCACTGGATTGGTTGCCATGATCCACAGCGCCTTGATGCGGCCATCGGCCACGGCCCGAAACATATCAACGGCTTTGAGGCCGGGTTTTTCCGCAATGGCAGGCGAGGCCCAGAAGCGCTGCACGCGATCACGATCCCCGGCACTTTCGATGGCCATATGGGCGGCCAGCATGTTGGCCAGCCCGCCGACCTCGCGCCCGCCCATGGCGTTCGGCTGACCGGTCAGCGAAAACGGTCCCATGCCGGGCCTGCCGATGCGACCGGTCGCAAGGTGGCAATTGATGATAGCGTTGACCTTGTCGGTGCCGCTTTGCGATTGGTTGACGCCCTGGCTGTAACAGGTGACGGTTTTTTGGGTGCGTTCGAACAATTCGTAAAAGGAAATCAGTTCGGCAATCGTCAGCCCGGTGGCCTCAGCGATATCAGGCAGGCTATATTCGGTTGCTGCCTGCATCGCAGCATCAAAACCGACCGTGTGATCTTCCACAAAGGCGTGATCGACTGCAGGACTACCGGAAAGATGCGCCAGCAGGCCGGTAAACAAGGCCACGTCTCCATCCGGGCGGATGGCGAGGTGCATATCGGCAATATCGGCGCTCATCGTGCGACGCGGATCGATGACAACGACTTTCATTTCCGGCCGTGCCGCCTTTGCCGCCGCTAGCCTCTGGTAGAGGACGGGATGGCACCAGGCGAGATTTGAACCGGTGAGGATCACCAGATCGGCAAGCTCCATATCCTCATAGGTGCCCGGCACCGTATCGGCCCCGAAAGCGCGGCGATGGCCGGCGACCGAGGACGACATGCAGAGCCTTGAGTTGGTATCGATATTGGCCGAACCGATGAAACCTTTCATCAGCTTGTTGGCAAGGTAATAATCCTCCGTCAGCAATTGGCCGGAGACGTAAAAGGCGACCGAATCCGGGCCATGTTCGGCAATGGTGTCGGAGAAGCGGGAAGCGACGAGATCAAGCGCTTCGTCCCATGTTGCCCATTTGCCATTGATCTCAGGGTGAAGAATGCGTCCTTCAAGGTCGATGGTTTCGGCGAGAGCCGAGCCCTTGGAGCACAGCCGGCCGAAATTGGCGGGGTGGTCCTGATCGCCTCTGATGGAAACGATGCCATCGTCGTTGACGGTGGCGATGACGCCGCAGCCGACGCCGCAATAGGGACAGGTGGTTTTGGTTTCAACGGGCATGGGTTTGCCCTCTCAGCGTGTGGCGGTTCCGCCGCCTCAACGTGTAGCGCTTACCCCCCTCTGCCCTGCCGGGCATCTCCCCCTCAAGGGGAGAGATCAATCGCGGCACAAACTTCCATTCACAACTGGCGTCGTCGCCGGTGGAGAGGGAACGAGGAGCCCTCCGCTTGTCGATCTCCCCCCTTGAGGGGGAGATGCCCGGCAGGGCAAAGGGGGGTAAAGCCACCGCCATCGCAATTCACTCCGCCGCAATCATCAGGGTTTCGAGCGCTATCGAAAGCCTTCCATCCAGATTACGCACCGGGATGGTCCGCACCTCGCCCTCGTCTGCCCCCAGCGCTTTGCCGGTCTCCAGCGAAATGACCCAATTGTGCAGCGGACACGTCACTGAAGCGCCATGCACGATGCCTTGGCTCAACGGCCCGCCCTTGTGCGGGCAATGATCCTCGATGGCGAAGACATGATTTTCCGCTGTGCGGAACACGGCGATCTTGCCCATCGGCGTTTTTACGCACCGTGCGCCGCGCAGTGGGATGTCGGAGATGTCACCAATATCGACCCAGTTGCCTTCCATCGTTCTCACTCCGCTGCCTCGCTGAAACCGATTGCCGCCATGGGCCTGAATTCGTGCTTGTCTTGGCCGGACACACGCTCGGACCAGGGATCGACCTGTGCGAATTTCTGGCTGAAGACGAAGCGTTCGAAATAGGCTCGACGCTTCTCCGCATCATTCATGATCTGGCGACGAACCTCGTCGTAGCCGATGCGCTTGGCCCATTTGTAGATGCGCTCAAGGTAGCGCGCCTGCTCACGGTACATTTGGGTGAGCGCCACGATATGCTCCAGCGCCTCATCCTCGGTTCTGACAAGACCCAGAACTTCAGTGCCCTTGATATCGAGACCGGCGGCGCCGGCGAAGTGGATCTCGAACCCGGAATCGACGCAGATGACGCCAATATCCTTGCAGGTGGCCTCGGCGCAGTTGCGCGGACAGCCTGAAACAGCAAGCTTCAGCTTGGCGGGTGTCCACGAGCCCCACATGAATTTTTCAATGCGGATGCCAAGCCCGGTGGAATCCTGCGTGCCGAAGCGGCACCATTGCTGGCCGACACAGGTCTTCACGGTGCGCAAGCCCTTGGCATAGGCCTGGCCGGAAATGAACCCGGCCTTGCCGAGATCGGCCCAGACCGCCGGCAAATCCTCCTTCTCGATGCCGAGAAGGTCGATGCGCTGGCCGCCCGTCACCTTCACCATCGGGATTTCGAACTTGTCGACCACATCGGCAATCGCCCGAAGTTCGGAGGAGGAGGTGACCCCACCCCACATACGCGGCACGACGGAATAGGTGCCATCCTTCTGGATGTTGGCGTGGACGCGCTCATTGATGTAACGCGACTGATAGTCATCGGCATATTCGTCCGGGAAATCGCAGACGAGGTAATAGTTGAGCGCCGGCCGGCATTTCGCACAGCCGCAGGAGGTTTTCCACTCAAGCTCCTGCATCACAGCGGGAATGGTCTTAAGACCCTTGGCCTTGATGAGACGGCGTACATCGTCGTGGCCGAGATCGGTGCATTTGCACATGGGCTGCACGGCAGCGGGGTTATAACTGTCGCCGAGCGTCAGCGTCATCAGCTGTTCGACGAGGCCGGTGCAATTGCCGCAGGAGGCGGAAGCCTTGGTGTGGGCGCGCACATCATCCAGAGACGTCAATCCCTTGGAGGTGATGGACGAGGTGATCTTACCCTTGCAAACGCCGTTGCAGCCGCAGATTTCCGCATCATCCGGCAAGGCTGCAACGGCCGCCATAGGGTCCAGCGGCGACCCTCCCTGATAGGCATGACCGAAGATCAGGGTCTCACGCATGGCAGAAATATCGGTGGACTTCTTCATCAGGTCGAAGAACCACGATCCGTCCGACGTCTCGCCGTAAAGCACCGCGCCGATGATGCGGTTTTCCTTGAGGATCAGGCGCTTGTAGACGCCGGCCGTGGCGTCTCGCAGCACGATTTCCTCGCGGTCGTCGCCTTCTGCGAAATCGCCGGCGGAAAACAGGTTGATGCCGGTGACCTTGAGCTTCGTGTTAGTGACGGAGCCGTGATATTCGGCCGAACCGCCGCAAAGGCGGTTGGCTAACACCCGGGCCGATTCATAAAGCGGGGCAACCAGCCCGTAGCACATGCCGCGATGTTCCGCGCATTCGCCGAGCGCATAGATCGAGGCGTCCGACGTCATCATGCCATCGTCAACGACGATACCGCGATTGACGGCAAGACCGGCTTCCCTGGCAAGACCGGAAGCGGGACGGATACCGACCGCCATCACCACCATGTCGCCTTTGATGATCCTGCCGTCTTCCAGCTCGATGCCTTCGACCTTCTCCTTGCCAAGAATGCATTTGGTATTGGCCTTGGTGATGATGTCGATGCCGCGCTCGGTGAGCGCCTTCTCCAGAAGATAGGCCGCTGCCGGATCAAGCTGACGCTCCATGATCGTCGGCATCAGGTGGATGACGGTGACGTCCATTCCCTGACGCTTGAGACCATAGGCGGCTTCCAGCCCGAGAAGCCCGGCGCCGATGACAATGGCGCGGCCCTTTCCTTCTGCGATCTCCAGCATCTTCGTCACATCATCGAGATCGCGATAGGCGAGCACGCCGGGCAATTGATGGCCGGGGACGGGAATGATGAAGGGCAGAGAACCGGTGGCGATCACCAGCTTGTCATAGGAAGCCGTAATACTGTTTTCGCTGGTGACGGTCTTTTTGTCCCGATCGATACCGGTGACCTTCGCACCCTTGTGCAGCGTCACATTATTGGCCGCATACCAGTCGTCATTGTGGATGACGATGTCCTCGTAGCTCTTTTCGCCTGAAAGCACCGGCGAGAGCATGATGCGATCATAATTAACACGCGGCTCAGCGTTGAAAATGGTGACATCGTAGAGGCCGGGCGCGGTTTCGAACAGGTTTTCCAGCATGCGCCCCGGCGCCATGCCATTACCGATGATGACGAGTTTTTGCGTCATGGTCGTTACTCCGCGGCTTCGACGAAGCGGTGACGTTCGTAAAGGAACTTCAGCACGGCCTCGCGGCATTTGAGGTAGGTCTTGTCGGATGCAAGCTCGATACGGTTGCGCGGGCGTGCCAGCGGCACCTCGAGCACTTCGCCGATGTGAGCTGCGGGACCGTTGGTCATCATCACGATACGGTCGGAGAGCAACACAGCCTCGTCCACGTCATGGGTGATCATGACCATGGTGTTGCCGAGCCGGGCGTGGATTTCCATCACCGCGTCCTGAAGATGGGCGCGGGTCAGCGCATCCAGCGCCCCGAAAGGCTCGTCCAGCAGCAGGATTTTCGGCTCCATGGCGAGCGCCCGGGCAATGCCGACACGCTGTTTCATGCCGCCGGAAATTTCCGAAGGCTTTTTGTCTTTCGCGTGCCCCATCTGAACGAGATCGAGATTGCGCATGACCCAGTCATGCCGCTCGGGGCGGGTCTTGGCGTTGCGAAAGACCTTCTCGACAGCGAGATTGACGTTTTCATAAACCGAAAGCCAAGGCAGCAGGCTGTGGTTCTGAAACACGACGGCGCGTTCAGGTCCGGGTTCGTTGACCTCCCGGTTTTCGAGGAGCACGGCACCGGCGGAGACTTTCGTCAACCCGGCGATGAGGTTCAGCATGGTGGATTTGCCGCAACCGGAGTGGCCGATGACCGAGACGAATTCACCCTTTTCTATAGTGAGGTTGATGCCTTTCAGCACCTCGGCGCGCGAGCCGCCCTTGTCGAAATATTTGTCGATGTGATCGAGCTTGAGATATGCGTTCATAGTTATCGCCCTTTCAGTTGGCCGCAGCGCCGCGGGTGATGACGTTGCCGAGCGCCGCCACCAGCTTGTCGAGCATGAAGCCGACGACGCCGATGTAGGCGAGTGCCACGATGATGTCGGGCAGGCGCGAGGAATTCCAAGCGTCCCAGATGAAGAAGCCGATGCCGACGCCGCCGGTCAGCATTTCCGCCGCCACGATGGCGAGCCATGACAGGCCGATGCCGATGCGCAGGCCGGTGAAGATGTAGGGTGCCGCCGAAGGCAGCATGATCTTGAAGAAGAATTCGAGCTGGTTCAGCCGCAGCACCTGCGCCACGTTGCGGTAATCCTGCGGAATGTTGCGCACGCCGACTGCGGTATTGATGATGACCGGCCAGATGGAGGTGATGAAGATCACGAAAATGGCCGACGGATTGCTGTCCTGGAAGGCGGCCAGTGAAAGCGGCAGCCAGGCGAGCGGCGGCACGGTGCGCAGCACCTGAAAGATCGGATCGAGCCCGCGCATCGCCCAGACCGACTGGCCGATGACAGCCCCGAGAATGATGCCGGCGATGGCGGCAAGGCCGAAACCGTAGGCCACCCGCTCCAGCGAGACCAGCACGCGCAGGCCGAGACCTATATCCTGCGAGCCGTTATGGAAGAACGGCGATACGATGAGATCGTAGCTCTCCTCTAAAACCTGGCTCGGCGGCGGCAGGGAGGCGCCGGGGGCGGAACAGAGCAGCTGCCAGACAGCAAGCAGAATGGCGAGAACGACAAACGGCGGGATGATGTTGCGGGCCGCTACCACAGCCCATTTGCGCAGATCAATCCGCGGCGACTGTTTCGGCGCGAGCGCCACGACATTTGCCTTCTTCGCTGCCTGCTGCTGCGGCTCTTCGTTGAATTTTCGGGCCAATGCGGACATGGGCATTTCCTCTTGATGTCGGTTACGGTCTGGGCTCGCCCCTCACCCGGTCTTCAGCCGCACCGGTTGGGAAGCGCGGCCGGCGGATGAAGGGCGACGCCCGGGTCTCCTCCTCAGGAGGCCGCCTTGATGGACAGGCTTTCGAGATAGGCCGACGGGTTTTCCGGGTCGAAGACCTTACCGTCGAAGAAGGTTTCCTTGCCGCGCGAGATGGAGGCGGGAAGATCGGTTACGCCGAGATCCTTGGCGGCCGCGCGCCAGATATCCTCTCGGTTCACCTTCGCAACCAGCGCCTTCACATCGGTGTCGGGCGCGAATTTGCCCCAGCGGATGTTTTCGGTGATGAACCAGCTGTCGTGGCTGCGGAAGGGATAGGAGGCATGGTCCTGCCAGAACTTCATCTGCAGGCCGGTGTTTTCGAGCGCGCGGCCGTTGCCGTAATTGATATTGCCCTTCAGACGGCCAAGCACATCCTTCGGCGGCACGTTGAACCATTGGCGTTTGCCGAGGATGGTGGACATTTCTTCCTTGTTCGCCATCTCGTCGCACCATTGCTGCGCTTCCATGACCGCCATCAGCAGCGCCTTGGCGGCGTTGGGGTTCCTTTCCACCCAGTCGGCGCGCATGCCGAGCGCCTTTTCCGGATGGCCCTTCCAGAGTTCGCCTGTCGTACAGGCAGTAAAGCCGATGCCCTGATTGACCAACTGCTCGTTCCAGGGCTCGCCCACACAGAAGACGTCCATGTTGCCAACCTTCATGTTGGCGACCATCTGCGGCGGCGGAACGACGATGGTGGAAACGTCCTTGTCGGGATCGATACCGCCGGCGGCAAGCCAATAGCGGATCCAGAGATCATGCGTGCCGCCCGGGAACGTCATCGCGGCCTTGATTTCCTTGCCTTCCGCCTTCTTTTTCTCGAACGCCACCTTCAGTTTGGAGGCATCGAGTTGAACGCCGGTATCTGCATATTCCCTGGCGACGGAGATGCCTTGGCTGTCGAGGTTCAGGCGGGCGAGGATTGTCATCGGCACCGGCACATTGTTCTGGGTTACCTTGCCCGTATGCATCAGATACGGCATCGGCGTCAGAATATGCGCGCCGTCAATACCGTTCGAAGCGCCGCCGAGCACCAGATTGTCGCGCGTTGCGCCCCATGACGCCTGCTTCAGAACCTCGACGTCAGGCATGCCATGCTTGGCGAAGAGGCCCTTTTCCGCGGCGATAACGAGCGGTGCGGCGTCGGTGAGTGCGATGAAGCCGAGTTTTGCGCCTTTGACCTCAGGCTCGGCGGTGGCTGCGAAAGCCCCGGAGGGAAACGCGCCGCGTACCGCACTGACAAGGGCTGCGGTGGCCGTGGTCTTCAAAATCGCGCGGCGGCTGACAGCGCCGGAGAATATCTTTTTCATTCGCATGTTCCCCTTATTGGGCCACCCGTGGGTGACGTTTTCGCTTGCGAAAAAACCGGAAAATAAAAAAACGCCGCTCGGTGTTTGCGTCTGCGAACGGGAAAAGTCCGGACTGCAAAACCTTGCGACGTCTGTGTCTTTGAAAGCGCCTATGCCGCGCCCTGCTCGCTCCGATCGCCGTTGACCGGTGCGAAAAACAAAAAGCAAGAGGCGTGCCAGTTTATCAAAATTAGATTATAACCCTGAAAAGAAAGGCGTATTTCAGGAGATGAGCTTTACGACTAAATTTTAATCAGGGATTTTCTTGACTTGCATTTGGGCAAATGGAGAAATCCAGCGCTTGAATTTTACGCAGCTTGACCAGCTTGGGGACCGTTTATGCCTCACCGGAAGCGTGAGAAACAGCCGTAGATGTACGTACTGAAAATTTCTTCACATAGCCTTCTATGTCGGCGGGATCGAATATGAGGCCATCTACGAAACGATCACCTTCTTCCTGCCCTTCGACACGGATATCGGCATCATCAGGTGCATTGGCGTCGCCCAGCACCGCCCGGTAAATATCCGGCCGGTAGGAAGACAAGGCGGCCGCCACGCCTTTGCGAGAAAATTCCGCCTGCCCCCAGCGGATCATCTGGCTGTAAATCCACAAAGCCTGACTTTGCCGGGGATAATTCGCATGGCCGCCATGAAAAGTGAAATATTTGTCGATCACGCGCCTATTCCCCATGCTATCAATGCTGAATTCACCGGCAAGCACACGACGGATAATCGCCTCAGGCGCTCCGATGTAACGCGGATCGGCAAGGGCCCGGCTTAGTTCATCGTGATTTTCTGCAAGGTCGCACCAGCGCGCGGCCCCATCAAGCACCGTCAGCAGCCGTCCGACCGCTTCTTGTTGGTTTGCCGCCCATTCGGGCCGCATGCCGATGACCTTTTCGGGTGCGGAAGGCCACAAATCCTGCTTGGCGGCAACGATCCGACCGACACCGCGTTCGGCGGCGACGATATTCCACGGCGCTCCAACGCAGAAACCGTCAATCGCTCCCGCAGCGAGCGCATCCGATGTCAACGGCGGCGGCACGACCACAAGCTTGACATCGTTATCGGGGTGAATGCCACCAGCGGCAAGCCAGTAGCGAAATTCGTAATTATGCGAGGAAAACGGGTAGGTCATGCCAAGCGTCGGTGGCGGCTCGCCGCGGGCACGCATATCATCGAGCACACGCTTCAGCGCCTCAGCATTTTCGAGCGCTCCCGCCGTTTCGGAAAGTCCGGTCAAGGCCTTCATGCGGTCAAACAGGCGGGTCGAAAGCGTGATCGCATTGCCGCCGCGTCCGAGTGAAAAAGGCGTAATCGTCGGCGACGGGTTGGAACCGAGCCCGAGCATGGAGGCGACGGGCATTGGAGATAGCATATGGGCAATGTCGAATTGCCGGAACGCCAGCCGGTCACGCACATTTGCCCAGGAAACGTCTTTCACGAGATCGAGCGTAATGCCCTCGCGTTCTGCAAAGCCGAATTCGGCCGCTGCGATAAGAACCGATGCGTCAACAAGGGGTATAAAGCCAGCACGCAGGATTTTCTGCCGGTCACTGCCGACCCGTGCCGGTGCGCCCGGGGCTTTCGTCGCTCCGCTGTCTGGTCCTGCCGTTTGTTCCGGTGCCGCCATGTTATTCACTCCACGCTGTCCGGCTGGTCTTCGTCACATCAACAGACCGGCCGCGGTGACCACGCTTTGCGCGATCTCGGATATCTTCTTTTTCTCGTTCATTGCCGTTTGCCGCAGAAGTGCAAAGGCCTCTTCTTCAGAAAGGCCGCGCATCTTCATCAATATGCCTTTGGCGCGTTCGATGACCTTGCGCTCCTCAAGCGCCGATTTCGCATCGGCCAGCTCCCGCTGCAGGCGGCTGAAAGCATTGAAGCGGCTGACCGCCATATCGAGAATCGGTTTCACACGCTCTTTCTTCAACCCGTCCACCACATAGGCGGAGACACCGGCCTCGACGGCTGCCTCGATGGAGGCGGTGTCGGAACGATCGACAAACATGGCGATAGGCCGGCCAACCGTGCGGGTGAGCTGAAACAGATGCTCCATCATGTCACGATTGGGATTTTCAAGATCGATGAAAATGACATCAGGCTGCAGCGTCTCGATGGTGCGCGCCACCCCGTTCACCTCGTGGATGACGGTAACGCGCTGATAGCCCGCCTCGCGCAGGCCCTCCTCTATGATGGAAGCGCGGATCGCGTTTTCGTCGATAACGAGAATTGTCAGGTCGCGAAGCGTCATGCCAGCATTGATGACGCAGCGCAGCAAACTTGGCAACCGCCCTGATCGGCAAAAGTGAAACAGTACGGCACGAGACGTTTCGCCGCCGCCTCCCGCTATGTCAGGAGGCGTGTTCCACGGCACGTTCGAGCGCTTTCAGGACCGTACGCTCTGAAAGATTGAGATAGGTGTCCATCTCGTCACCCGCTTCCTGCGCCTTGCCTTCCTCCATCAGTGACAGAATCTTGCTGTTCATGTCGACAAATGGAGAATGAAGCTGTTCGGGATCTTTTAAGAGACCGAAACACAGCCGGAGTTCAGCGGCAATACGCTCGTAAAAATCGCTGATCCGGGCACTGTCGAGGAGATCAACGACAGCGGCATGAAATTTCATGTTGGCGCTGCCCACGCCCAGCCAATCAGCAGCCTCACGCTTCACCTTCGCATCCTCAACCGCCGCCCGCATCGTTTTGATCGCGGGGTGCTTGTGCCAGGCCTGCCGCAGCGCGCCGCATTCCACCATGCGCCGCACCCGGTAGATATCGATGACCGAGGACATGGTGGGAACTGCGACGAACACACCGCGATTGGCCTCATGACGCAGAAGCCCATCCTTGGTCAAAAGCCGGAATGCCTCGCGCAGCGAATTGCGGGAGACATCGAAACGTTCACTGAAGGCTGCCTCTGACAGGCGCTGCCCCGGCGCCAGCTCACCTGATATCAGCAGGGTACGAATACCCTTGGCCAATCGATCCGCAAGCGGCAGACCCTCTATCGTTTCCGTCATGGCGCTCCTTTCCTAAGAGCAATGCAGCATCGGGAATTCCGTGACAGGCATGTTCGGACACGGCATGTTCTGCCCATAGCACAAAGCATTAGCAAAGCACGAAAAAAACATGCTGAATTCATGCGCATAACGTCCAACAAATAGACAAAATAAGAGAACGATTATTATTTATTGTTGAACAATGTTGACAATTTCGCGGAACAGGCCAAACTCGGTCTCATAAAGCATCCGCGAGGGGCGGATTGCAAATGGAGCGGAGAAAATCCATGGAGCAGAATAAGCTCTCGCCCGCCGACCCTAACGAGGTTGCGCGCAAGGCGAAGAATCAACGGTATGCCTTGCTTTCGGCAATGTTCTTGATGTCGATGTCGGCCGTCGGGCCGGGCTTCATCACACAGACCGCAAATTTCACGGTTAAACTAGGCGCCGCATTCGCATTCGCCATCGTCATTTCCGTCCTCATCGACTTTGTCGTGCAGGCCAATATCTGGCGCATCGTCACCATTACCCGCATGCGGGCACCGGCCATTGCCAATGCCGCTATTCCGGGTTCGGGTTATCTGCTTGCGATTCTCGTCATTATCGGCGGCCTGTTCTTCAACATCGGCAATATTGGCGGCGCGGGCCTCGGCTTCAACGCCATGATCGATCTCGATCCGAAGATCGGCGGTGCAATCGGTGCACTGGCGGCCATCGGAATCTTCCTGTCCCGCCGCGCCGGCATTGCCATGGACCGCGTGGTTTTCGTCGCGGCCTTTGTCAAGCTGGCGTTGATCGTTTATGCGGCATATGTTTCCGGCCCGCCGGTCGCGGAAGCCTTCCGCCAGACTTTCCTGCCAGACACCATCGATTTCGTCACCATCACCACCATCGTCGGCGGCACGGTTGGCGGCTACATCACCTATGCCGGTGCGCATCGCCTGCTGGACAAGGGCATGGTGGGCATTGAAAATATCAACGCGGTCAATCGCGCGGCGCTCAGCGGCATCGCCATCACCGGCGTCCTGCGCTACGTCCTGTTCCTTGCCATCCTCGGCGTTGTCGCAAGTGGCGTGGTCATCGATCTCTCCGGCAAGGCGGCGAATCCGGCCGGCCAGGCTTTCCATGCCGCCGCCGGCAATATCGGCTACCGCCTGTTCGGCGCCGTCTTCCTCGCCTCGGCCATGACCAGCATCATCGGCGCGGCCTATACCTCCGTGTCATTCCTGACAGCTTTCAAGCCTGACATAACGGAGCGTCAGCGTAATCTGGCAACGGTCGGCTTCATCGCCATTTCGCTGATTGCCTATGTCATCATCACCACCCCGCCTGCAGCCATGCTCGTCTTCGTCGGCGGTCTCAACGGTCTCGTCCTGCCGATCGGTCTTTCGATCTTCATGTATGCCGCCTGGAAGCGCGCGGATCTGATGCACGGGTACCACTACCCGCGCTGGCTGCTGGTGCTTGGCGTGCTGACCTGCGCGCTCACCTGGTATATGGCCTATAAATCGGCGGGCGCGATCTTTGCCCTGCTCGGCTACTGATGGAATAAGGGAGGCAAACATGGCCGCTATCGATCTCAACAGCGATCTTGGCGAAAGTTACGGCGCATGGCGTATGGGTGATGACGAGGCGATGCTCGCCATCGTTTCCAGCGCCAACATCGCCTGCGGATTTCACGCAGGCGACCCGGCCGGCATCTACCGCACCGTCAAGGCCGCTGCCGAAAAGGGCGTGGTCGTTGGCGCCCATGTCTCCTATCCTGACCGCGTCGGCTTCGGCCGCCGCGATCTGGACGCCACCTCGGAAGAACTGATTGCCGATGTCATCTACCAGATAGGCGCGCTGAAGGGTGTTGCCGCCGCTGCGGGCACTACGGTGCGTTACGTGAAGCCGCATGGCGCACTTTACAACCGCATCGCCAATGATGCGAAACAGGGGCAGGCCGTGATCGACGGCATCAAGGCCATAGATTCTTCACTGGTGTTGATGGGTCTTGCGAACGCGCCCATCCTCGATCTCGCCCGCAAGTCCGGTCTTGCCGTCGTTGCCGAAGCTTTTGCCGACCGCGCCTATACGCCTCAGGGCCAGCTCGTTTCCCGCCGGGAAGCCGGTGCCGTACTGCATGACGCGGCAAAAATTGCCGACCGTATGGTGCAGCTTGCCCGCAAAGGCACGCTGGAGGCGATCGATGGCAGTATTATAAAAATCGAGGCGCAATCCATCTGTGTACATGGCGACAGCCCCGGTGCGGTCGCCATCGCCCAGGAAATCCGCCAACGCTTCGAGGCTGATGGCATCGACATCCGCTCTTTTGCATCCAATCGCTGAAAGGATAGCCGATGACGATACCCACATCCTATCTCAATCACACGGACGCGGACGCCGCCCGCAAGGCCCGCTCCACCTATCGCGGCGGTCTTGTCGCCCCTACCTCCGGTATCGCGCCCGGCTTCACGCAGGCGAACATGATCGTGCTGCCGCGCGACTGGGCTTTCGATTTCCTGCTTTATGCGCAACGCAATCCCAAGCCCTGCCCGGTACTCGACGTGTCCGATCCCGGATCGCCGACCACTCTTCTGGCGCCTGGCGCGGATCTCAGGACTGATCTGCCGCTTTATCGCATCTGGCGTGACGGCAAGCTTGTTGAGGAAACCGCTGACGCCACCGCCGCATGGGCTGAGCGCGACGATCTCGTCGCCTTCCTCATTGGCTGCAGCTTCACCTTCGAAACACCGATGGTGGAGGCGGGTATCGAAATCCGCCATATGACGGACAAGAGCAATGTGCCCATGTATCTCACCAACCGCCCCTGCCGTCCGGCCGGTCGGCTGAAGGGCAATATGGTCGTTTCCATGCGGCCGATCCCGGCGTCGCGCATCGCTGATGCGGCGACCATTTCGGGACGTTTTCCAGCGGTGCATGGTTCGCCCGTGCATGTGGGTGCGCCCGAGGAGATCGGCATTACCGATCTCGCAAAGCCCGATTTCGGCGACGCGGTGCGGATCGAACCCGGCGAGGTTCCGGTCTTCTGGGCCTGCGGCGTCACCCCACAGGCCGCCGTGATGGCATCCGGTGTTCCCTTTGCCATTACCCATGCGCCGGGACACATGTTCATTACCGATATTCCCGATTCCGCCTATCACGCGTGAGGATATGATGCGTTTTCTTCCCGTCAGCCTCGCCACCATTCTTGTCGAACTCGCCGATCTCGATGAAACGCTGGCGCTTTTCGCCTCGCTGCAGAACGATCCCATCGAAGGTATAGAAGAGACGGTGCCGGCTGCCCGCACGCTGATGATCCGGTTCCGGCCCGAGAAGATCGGCTCCGAAGCGCTGGCTGCGCGGCTTGCGAGCCGCGATCTCTCGGCAAAGATCGCGCCGTCGGACAATCTTGTCGAAATCCCCGTCCGTTATAATGGCGAAGACCTTGCAGATGTTGCCGAACTAACCGGCCTGAGCATCGAGGAGGTTATCCGCCGGCACACCGAAAGCGAATTCACCGTTGCCTTCTGCGGCTTCGCTCCCGGTTTTGGTTATCTGGTCGGAGGCGATCCCGCGCTGCATGTCCCGCGCCGGCAAAGCCCGCGCACCCGTATTCCGGCCGGCTCCGTAGCATTGGCCGGTGCTTTCAGCGGCGTCTACCCGCAAAACAGCCCCGGCGGCTGGCAGATCATCGGCACCACACCGGTGAAGATGTGGGACATCGACCGTGAGCCCGGCGCGCTTTTCCAGCCGGGTTACCGGGTCCGTTTCTTCGACATGGACAAGGCCGGCAGATCGGTCGACATTCCAGCCCCGACACAGCGCGAAAAAGGGCAAACAAAGGACGGCCCGCATTTCGAGGTGCTCGCCGCTCCGATGCCGGCAATCTTCCAGGATCTTGGCCGCTTTGGCCAGACCGGACAGGGCGTATCGGCCTCCGGCGCGCTGGATCGCGGCGCGTTCAACGCCGCAAACCGTATCGTCGGCAATCCGGTCAATACGCCGTGCCTCGAACTGACGCTCGGCGGTTTTTCTTTCAGGAGCACGAGCCGAGCAGTCATTGGCACAGCCGGCGCCCCCTGCCCCATCACCATAACGGCGGCAGATCGCAGTTTCGTGGCAAAGGCGCATGCACCGGTTTCCCTTGAGGCCGGTGATGTTGTCACTTTCGGCCAACCATCGAAAGGTATGCGTTGTTATCTCGCGGTGCGCGGTGGCTTCGATGTCGAGCCGGTGCTCGGCAGTTTCGCGACGGATACACTTGCCGTTGTCGGCCCGGAGCCGGTCGGTGCAGGCGCCATCCTGCCGCTCAAGGGTGAGACGTCCGGCCTTTCCAGCGTATCGATCGACGAGGTTCCGGCTTTCGAGCCGCCGGCAACGGGTGAGGTCGTGACACTGGATGTCGTTCTCGGGCCCCGAACGGACTGGTTCACGCAGAGGGGTATCGAGACGCTGACTGGCCAGCTCTGGCAGGTCACCCCACAATCGAACCGGGTCGGCATTCGCCTCTCAGGCGACGTGCCGGTGGAACGCAAGGACAGTGCGGAGCTTCCGAGCGAAGGCACGGCAACGGGCGCGATCCAGATTCCCCATAGCGGCCAGCCGGTTCTTTTCCTTGCCGATCACCCGCTGACCGGAGGTTATCCTGTCATCGGCGCGGTAGCGGAATATCATCTCGATCTTGCCGGGCAGATCCCCGTCAACGCCAAAATCAAATTTCGCCCGATCGGCCCCTTTGCCGAAATCGTGGCCAGGAACATAGAATCCCGAGGAGAAAAGCGATGAAAAAAGTGCTGATTGCCAATCGCGGCGAGATCGCGGTGCGCATCATCCGCGCCTGTCGCGATTACGGCCTGAAATCGGTCGCCGTTTATGCCGATCCCGATCAGGACGCGCTTTTCGTCCGGCTGGCGGATGAGGCCTATGCGCTGGAGGGCGTGCGCCCCGCCGAGACCTATCTCGACATTACCAAGCTGATCGCGGTTGCAAAACGCGCTGGCGCGGACGCCGTGCATCCCGGTTACGGCTTTCTGTCCGAACGCGCGGAGTTTGCCCAAGCCGTCATCGATGCCGGCCTGATCTGGATCGGTCCCGACCCTCATGTCATCGAGGCGCTGGGCGATAAGGTCGAGGCACGGCGCATCGCCACCGGCGTTGGCGCACCACTGGTTGCCGGCAGTGATGGCCCCGTCTCTTCCGCCGCGGAAGTCACCGCCTTCGCCGAACAGCACGGCCTGCCGGTCGCCATCAAGGCTGCCCATGGCGGTGGCGGGCGCGGCCTGAAGGTTGCCTGGAAAATGGAGGAGATCGCCGACCTCTACGAATCCGCCGTGCGCGAAGCAACCGCCGCCTTCGGTCGTGGCGAATGCTTTCTGGAGCGCTTCCTTGACCGGCCGCGCCATATAGAAGCGCAGGTTCTGGCCGATAAACACGGCAATGTGCTTGTTCTCGGCACCCGCGACTGCTCGCTGCAACGCCGGAACCAGAAACTGATCGAAGAGGCTCCAGCCCCCTTCCTGTCCGATGAGCAGCGCCAAAAAATCCATGACGCCGCCAAGGCGATCTGCGCCGCAGCCGGTTATTCCGGCGCCGGCACCGTCGAATTCCTGCTCGGCGTTGACGGCACCATTTCTTTCCTTGAGGTCAATACGCGCCTGCAGGTGGAACATCCTGTCACCGAGGAAACCACCGGCATCGATCTCGTCATCGAACAGTTCCGTATTGCCGAAGGCCAGAAGCTGCGTGTCCTCGAAACGCCCGAACCGTGCGGGCACTCCATGGAGTTCCGCATCAATGCCGAAGACCCTGGCCGCGGCTTCCTGCCGACGCCCGGCTCGATCTCGGTTTTCGACGCGCCGTCCGGTCCCGGCATTCGCATGGATAGCGGTGTCGTCAGCGGCTCCG
This sequence comes from Agrobacterium sp. MS2, assembly GCF_003261015.1. Taxonomy (NCBI): domain Bacteria; kingdom Pseudomonadati; phylum Pseudomonadota; class Alphaproteobacteria; order Hyphomicrobiales; family Rhizobiaceae; genus Agrobacterium; species Agrobacterium sp. MS2. Next base: position 76,739 of record NZ_QLNF01000010.1, read on the forward strand.
TCGTGCCTGGTGTCTTCGACTCGCTGATGGCGAAGCTCATCGTGACAGGTGTCGACCGAGATCAGGTCCTGCGCCGTGCCCGCCGCGCGCTGAAGGAATTCCGCATCGAGGGTATCGCGACCGTTCTTCCGTTCCATCGCGCCGCGATCGAGACGGACGACTTCATCGGCACGGATGGGTTCAAGGTTCACACCCGCTGGATCGAAACCGATTTTGCCGCCATGCCCGACGCCATGGAGCGCCCGGCACCGGCCGACGATCCTTCCATGACACGAACCTATCTCGAGATTGACGGAAAGCGTGTTTCGGTCGGCCTGCCCAGCATTCTCCTTTCCAGCCTCGGCAGCGTCAACGGCGGCCAGGCGTCCGTTTCCGGCACTGCGGTCGACAAGAACGAGGGTGAAATCACTGCTCCCGTTTCCGGCACCTTGCAGTCCTTCAAGGTAAAAGATGGCGACACGGTCTCGGAAGGTGATCTCCTGGCAATCATGGAAGCAATGAAGATGGAGACGCAGATTGTCGCCACCAGGGCCGGCAGGGTCCGCCTGATCGGCAAGGAAGGCGACTATCTTCAGGCCGGCGATAGGGTGCTCGAAATAGCCGGCTAATATTGAAGCGCCGCAACGACCTCATAATCGCAGATCGCGCATCCCCGGTGGCGGAACCCTTTCGTCACCGGGCCGTTTATGGCGCGACCTGCTAACCATCGTGAGGGACATATGGCCGGACGCACCTTGCTTCAATTCTTCCATTGGTATTATCCGGACGGAGGGAAATTATGGAGCGAGGTGGCCGAGAAGGCCGAAAGCCTTGCCAAAATGGGCATTACCGACGTCTGGCTGCCGCCCGCCTACAAGGGCGCCGCAGGCGGTTATTCGGTTGGATATGACACCTACGATCTCTTCGACCTCGGCGAATTTGACCAGAAGGGCACCGTCGCCACCAAATACGGTGATCGTGGCGCCCTCGAGCATGCGGGCAAGACGCTGAAAGAGAATGGCATCCGTGTCATTCACGATGTCGTCCTCAATCACAAGATGGGTGCCGACGAGAAGGAAAAGGTACGGGTTCGCCGCGTCAATCCCGACGATCGCACGGATATCGACGACGAGGATTTTTCCGCACTCGCTTATACACGTTTCACCTTTCCCGGCCGAGGCGGCGCGCATTCCAAATTCATCTGGGACCAGAAATGTTTCAGCGGCGTCGATCACATCGAAGAGCCGACCGAAGACGGCATTTTCCGGCTCGTCAACGAATATGGCGACGGTGAGTGGAACGAGGAAGTCGACCAGGAAAACGGCAATTTCGACTATCTGATGGGCGCGGACGTCGAGTTTCGCAATCGGGCCGTCTATGAAGAGCTCAAATATTGGGGCCGCTGGCTTTCCCAGCAGGTCCAGGTGGACGGCTTCCGTCTGGATGCCGCGAAACATATTCCGGCATGGTTCTTCCGCGACTGGGTCGGCCATATGCGCGAGACTATTGATCCCGATCTTTTCGTCGTAGCGGAATATTGGCACCCCGATCTTGAGGCCTTGAAGAGCTATCTCGAACTCGTCGACAAGCAGCTGATGCTTTTCGATGTCGCCCTTCATCACAGCTTCCACGACGCGTCGAAACAGGGCGTTGATTTTGACATGCGCAGCATTTTCGATGGTGCGCTTGTTTCCGCCGTTCCCGATCACGCCGTCACGCTTGTCGATAACCACGACACCCAGCCATTGCAATCGCTGGAGGCTCCGGTGGAGCCCTGGTTCAAGCCCCTCGCCTATGCGATCATATTGCTGCGTGAAAACGGCGTGCCTTGCGTTTTTTATCCCGATCTGTTCGGCACGAGCTATACCGACACGGGTAATGACGGCAATGAGTACAAAATCGATATGCCGGCCATCGAATGCCTGCCGAAGCTCATAGAGGCGCGCAGCCGTTTCGCCAACGGCGTACAGACGGACATTTTCGATGACCCGAACTGCATCGCCTTCATTCGCCATGGCACCGCCGATGCGCCGGGCTGTGTCGTGGTGATGTCGAATGGCGAACCGGCGGAAAAGCAAGTCGATCTCGGTCCGGATCATGCAGGGGCGGTCTGGCGCGACTTCCTCGGGCACCGTCAAGAGGAGATCACCCTCGATGAGAGCGGCAAGGGCGTCTTCCCCACCAATGGCGGCAGTGTCAGTGTTTGGGTGCCAGCCGAATCCGGGTGAGCAACAAGGCTAACGGTCCGAAAATTTTGCTCACTCTGCCGAAACGAGGCGGCGCGGACCTGCGCCGTTATCGGCGAGAACATCGTTCGGATTGCGCAACGGACAATCATCCAGCGAAAGGCACCCGCAACCGATACAGCCGGTAAGCTGGTCGCGCAGCATGATCAGGTTGTTGATGCGAAGCTGGAGCATTTCCCGCCAGGATTGGGAGAACCTGCGCCAGTCGGCTGTTGTCGCCACCCGATCCTGCGGCAGGTCGGCCATCGCGTCCCTGATGATGCTCAGCTGTATACCCGCCCGCTGCGCAATGCGGATGATGGCGATGCGCCTCAGAACCGCGCGATGATAACGGCGTTGATTGCCGGCGGTGCGCCAGCCCTCGATCAATCCCTTCGCCTCGTAAAAATGGATGGTGGAGACGGCGATGCCGCTGCGGCGGGCAACCTCTCCCACCGTCAGGCTGTGTTTGAGTATGGTATTTTCCATTCTGGCTCCTGCTTCCGGACCGATTTCCGCTCGGAAACGCGGAAACACAACGAAGAGCAGCCGGTATAATTCCTCAACCATAGTTGAGGTCAATAGACCAACGGTCAAAAAAAGAGGCGCCCGATGGCGCCTCCGAATTTCGCGGCTATGACTGGATCAGAACTTCGCTGTCATGCTGATCCAGAAACGACGGCCTTCCATGACGGTGTTGAAATCGTCGGTGCTGACATTCTTGTCGAAGACGTTGTAGACGGCGGCATTGAGATCGACATTTTCGGCGACCGCATATTTCGCGCCGATATCAAGCGTGGTGTAGGCGTCATATTTTCGACCGGCCTTGCCGTTGATCGTCACCGGCGTGCCGTTCGTGCCGATGCGCGGGCCGGCATTGATTTCCGATCCGTGGTAATTCAGCGAGGCCCAGGCTTCAAGACCATCGATCGGTGTCACCCAGTCGCCGCGCAGATTGGCCATATGCTCCGGTGTCCGCGCCAATGGAAAACCTTGGTAATCACCGGTCTTCTGTTCGGAATGCGTATAGGTATAGTTGCCGCGCAGCGTCAGTTCCGGCGTCGCGTACCAGGTCGCCGTCAATTCCACACCCTGAATGACCGCATCGTCGATATTGTAATTATACCAGAGGCGGTAGTTGCGGTCTTCGCTCCAGCGGACAGGCGTTCCATCGGGATTGAGCACCAGCGCGTTGGAAATCTTGTCCTTGAAATCGGTGTAGAAATAGGTGGCCCCCAGAGCGACGTCACCATTCTCCCAAAGTGCCGCCACTTCGTAACTCGTGCTTTTTTCCGCTTCGAGGTTGGGATCGCCGATGATCACACCGCAGGTGCCGCTCGGACCATAGGTGCAACCGCCCCCACCTGTCGTATAGGCATAACCCGGCGCGATCTGACGGATTTCCGGTGCGCGGAAACCGGTGGAAACGCCGCCCTTGATGGTCAGCTCTTCAGTGGCGCTCCAGACGCCATAAAGACGCGGGCTGAAATGATTGCCGTATTCTTCATGGTTATCGAGGCGAAGCCCGCCCGTCAGCGCGAAATTGTCGACGATGCGCCACTCATCCTCAAGGAATAGAGCCCATTGCGTGGCCGAAAACGTCTCGTCCCGGCCGGTACGGCGGCCCGGGTTCTGGTCCGTCAGCCGTGCCTCAAAATATTGGCCGCCCGTGACCAGTGTGTGGTTGCCGAAAAGCTCGAAAGGCGTGGTGAACTTGCCATCGAGCACGGTATTGCGCACCTCCGGCGAGCGTGCATTTTCAGTCACGCGGCCGGTTCGGATGTTTCTGGTGAAATTGGTGCGTTCCGCCCATTCCTGCTGCAACGAGAATTCGGATGTGGTCGGTCCCCAGCGGCCGGTGTGCGAGAGTGACCAGTGGTCACGCGTGTTGATGTTGTAGGTGCCGTCGCTATTGGCCGCGAGCGATTCGCCAGGCTCGGCGCTACGGCGCAGCCTTGTCTTGCCACCTTCGAGATAGATGTCGTGATCTTCGTTCGGCGTAAACGTCAGGCGGCCGTTGAAATCATATTCCTTGGCGCCGGTGGTCCCGCTCAAAATGCGGTCTTCGCCGCGCGTGAAGCCCCTGCCCCAGAGCTGCAGACCAAGCTGATCCTTGAGGATCGGACCGTTCGCATACCAGGAGACCTGGCCGCTGTTGCCGAATTTCGAATGTTGTTGAACCGTGCCCTCGGTGGTGACGGAGCCCGACCAGACGTCGCCGACCTTGCGGGTGATGATGTTGATCACGCCGCCCATGGCATCCGAGCCATAAAGCGAGGACATGGGACCGCGCACCACTTCGATACGTTCGATCGCCGAAACCGGCGGCACGAAGCTCTGTTCGAAGCCGGAGTTGCCATTCGTGCGGGCATCGCGCGTGCTCTGCCGCTTGCCGTCAACGAGGATCAACGTATAGGCGCCCGGCAAGCCGCGGATGAAAACATCCTTTTCGTTGGCGATCCCGGTGACAGACACGCCCTGCACTTCGCGCAGGGCGTCAGTCAGGTCGCGATACGCCCCCTTTTCCAGATCCTCCCGTGTGACGACGGTGATGCTGGCCGGAGCGTCTTTTACATTCTGCTCGAAACCGGACGCGGTGACGACGATCTGCTCAAGAACAGTGGTATTTTCAGATACCTGCTGCGCAAAAGCGGGCAGAGCAATATTTAGCGCGGTTCCGGCCATTGCTGCCGAAAAAGTAGTCTTTATTGTCATCGAAGCCTTTTTGCAGCCCCGGTACTTCAATTCCATGTTATGCCCCCGCATTTAACTTGAGAATTTCACCCCACTTATTTACGAGGGGGGTGCGGGCGCAACAGATTTGTTTTCGAACGGTTCTAAATTCTAGAAATTGCAAAAAGGGCTCCCTCTTAAGATGAGTGGAGTAAAAATTCGCCAGATGACAACCAGCAAGAGAAAAGACGGACCGGCTTCCACGGCAAAACCCGACAGGCTTGGGCAGCTGAAACTGCTTGTCGCTTTTGATGCTTTGTTGCGGGAAGGTAGTGTCAGCCGCGCCGCGGCGGGCATGGGACTTCCAACATCATCGATGAGCCGGATCTTGCAGCAGCTACGGGAAAAATACGGGGACCAGCTCTTTCTCCGCACCGGCCAAGGCCTGCGCCCCACTCCCTTTGCCGAAGCCATGCGCCTGCGCATCCGCTCCCTGGCGGCAGAGGCCGAAAATCTGATCGATTATTCGCAGGAAGAACCCGAGGCGCCGGCCACCATCAATAAGAGCGGCTGGGAGCAGCCGGCATTGATGAAAGCACCGCCACTTTCCCTTCGCCCCAGCATTCTTCTTGAAGGTCAGCCGACGCCGGAAAACATTGCCGAGCGTCTCGCCCGCATCGGCCACAATTCCGCCCCACAGGAACGGCTCGCCAAGTATATTGCAACGTCTGCGATGGGAATAGGCAACAGCCGTCCGCTCAGCCAATCGGAGGCGACGGATGCACTGTCGATCATTCTGGAAGGGGATGCCGATCCGATACAGATCGGGGCACTGCTCGCCACCATGCATTATCGCGGCGTGACGGCGGCCGAACTGGCCGGCTTCATCCAGGCGACGTGGCGACATGTCGGGCGAGACCGCTACCGGCCTGTCACCGTCGATCTCGACTGGCCGGCTTATATATCCCCCAAACACCGCGACGCGCCATGGTTCGTGCATTCTGCCCGCCTCGTTTCCATGGCGGGATACAGGGTGCTGTTGCACGGCCATGTTGGTCAGGGCGAAAATGGCGGCAAGCTTGAACGCGCCGCACAAGCCTGCGGTATTCCCCTTTGCCGTTCGCTTTCGCAGGCGGCCGAGGCCACGTCATCCGAAGGGATCGCCTATCTCCCCCTGGGCGGCCTGTCTCTGCAATTCCAGAGCCTGCTCAGTCTCCATGGCATTCTGGAAATGCGCCTGCCGGTGCATACTGTCGTCCACCTTCTCAATCCACTGCGCGCAAGGAGCACCATTATAGGGCTCGCCCGCCCGGCCTATCAGGAGCTGCATCGCGATACCGCCCGCCTGCTCGCCGTGGAGAATCTCGCCATACTCGGTAACACGCGGGATTTCGCACAGTTCACGCCATTCCGCAGCACACGGATTTTCGGTCTTTCAAGCGGAAGGGACGTGGAGGTCCTGGTCCCCGCCCGCGAAGCACCGCCTGCCGAAATGCCAACCATGTTTACCACCTTCGAATATTGGCGTGCAGTCTGGACGGGAGCCGCGAAAGACGAAAGGGCGGAAACCATCATCATATCCACCGCCGCCGCCGCGTTGATGCTCGTCAATGACATGGGGCTTTCCTTTGACGAAGCTTACGCGAAAAGCCTCAAGCTCTGGAACGAGAGGACGCGCAATCTGGTCAGCGTCTGAGCATTCGAGATCACGCCGTGGCGACTGACTTTTTCAAAGCCAGATATTCCCACAGGGCAACAAGCAGCAGAATACCCGTGCTGGCCAGCTGCAGGATGAATAGCGGAATGCCCGGCACCGGCAACAATAGGCAGAGCGCTGCCACGCCCGCAAAATGCGAGACGGGGCGCTGATAGGTCGCGGCGATCTTGACACCGATATTGCCTGCCAGAAAGAGGACGGGACCACCGACGATTGCGATGGCCTCCCTTATCGTTGCGGCCTCGTGGGCATGGGACAGGCTGAAATCCTCTCCCACCGCCGTCAGAATGATACCGGCGACGATTGGCAAATGTCCGTAATTGAAGAGATTATGGGCGATCTTCGCCTTCTCGTCGGCGTTCTCGGCTTTTCTGGAGGCTTCCGCCTGTCCGTGATGGAAATAGATCCACCACATCGCGACGGTGCTGATGAAGGCGGAGCAGAAAACGACAAACGTCAGCCCGGAGTTCATATATTCGGTTGCCGTCCGGCCGGTGGTCAGAATTGTTTCCCCCAGACAGATGATGACAAACAGGGCGCAACGTTCCGCCAGATGCTCTCCGGAAAGATGCAGACTGTCGTCATCGCGAGAACGCAAGCCGGGGACAACATAGCGGCAGGCCGGACCGGCATACTCGATTGCGAGCGCCATGCCCCACAGGAGAATGCGTTCCCCCAGATCGCAAAACCCGCCTGCCAGCCAGAACAGGCTCGAGATGGCCAGCCAGATCGTCACCCTCACGAACACCAGAAACGACTGCCGGTCTTCATCCCTGAAGGCATAGAGAGCAAACAGGCTTCGACCGATCTGCATGACGCTGTAGATCAGCGCGAAGACCAGGCCCTGTTCGGCAAAGGCTTCCGGCAAGGCGATGGCCAGCAGTACACCGCCAAACATCAGCACGAAGAGCAAAATCCTGACCGGTTCTTTCTCAGTATTCAGCAGATTGGTGATCCAGGTGGTGTGTATCCACAGCCACCACAGGGACAATATCAGGATGCCGGCTTCCAGCACCGCCGTTGGCCCAAAGTCCTTCGCCAGAGAATGGGATAACTGAATAAGAGCGAAAACGAAAACCAGATCAAAGAACAGCTCAGGAAATGTCGCCTTTCCCGTCTCCTGACCGTCATGCCGGATCCAGCTTTCTGCACTCGGCGCCCGTCGGGAAATCTTGGTTCCTGTTCTCATTCTGCTTCCGTTTGCGGAGCATAGATCATCGCAATCCCTCACTGTCGCAAGACGTGGGTTTCAGCCCCGGTATTGTTATGATCTGACCGGCGGCCGGGGAATTCCAGCCCACGCGCGCTGTCGGGAAGGAACTGCGGTCCCACCAGCCGCACCGTTTTTCCGGAGACATCAGTAATGTAACTTTGGGCGGAAGGCGCCGATGAAACCGCTGCGTTACCGGCTTTTTTATCTTCCAGCCGGCTGATTTCCAGGGACTGGGAAAATACCGGCACGACCATTACGCAAACGAGGCCGGCGGCGAGAAAGAGGGGCTTGGGTAACATCGAAATTCCCTGACGCTTTTATCTGCGCCAATAACAGCCATCCCCTGCATTTGTTCCGCACAGCTTCAGGTATCGCCGTCAAGGTAAGTGCGGTATTGCACGTAATCACCGCTCGATTGCCCATCGACGACTTCAGGCGGCCGCCCCTCGCCCCCTGGGAGATAGCCGGTGTCTTCGAGGACTGATTTCACGAGCTCTGCAATCGCAATATGTCGGGGCAGAGCTTTATCCGCCATGTAAAGGGCGACGGCCAGTTCTATATCATCCGGAAATGTCATGAGCGTGGCGTTCCGTTAAACCATTGACTGGAACGCGCAGTGCCAGCGAAAGTTCAATTCGTCGGCGCCAAGGTAGCGCGGATTGGCGACATATCGCGGAACTTTTTTCGAGGCCGCAGGGAGGAACTTCTGCCCGAACTGCACAATCTGATGTGTTCAGACCGCTACTCCGCATTCAAAATGCTCCAGACTCAAGCAATTGAAACCAATCACGGAAAAGCGCAAACGAAACCTAAATTGGACTTAACTTGCGTTACTGTGCATTCACCACGGGAAGCCCCGATCGGACACAAAGTGTTCTAGCAGCTTCGTTCCAACGAATCCTTTGGTGTTTGCGTGAACAGCAAGAATCTAACCGCATAGCCGGTTTTTCGCAAGCTGCCGCCGCTCCGCTCATCACGCCCTCATGATCTCGTTCCCGCTTCCTGCTTGTCTGTTCGGCCACGCAGTTGCGCCGTGAGCATGGCCTTGAGATCGAAACTGCCTTCCTGGGCCTTACGTGTGAGATTGCGCAGATATCCGCCAAGCGAACTGATTTGATCAGCCTTCTGCAACAGGCAAGCGAGGATGGCCGCTGTTCCCTGCCTCCCGAAGGTGGCTAATGCATCCTGATAGGCCGACTGGCTGATGCTGAACATGGTTCTGATGACGGAAGTTGCCACCTCCATATCTCTCCAGCCAGTCACCGCACCTCCAGGTGCATAGAGGGAAATATCGGGGCACGCTTTCAAAACCAAAACAATATCAGGAACAAAAAATTGCTTATGAAGATCGTTCCTGGGTGTCGGCTTTGGAGGAGTGACACCAGCGACCGCGGCATCTGCGGATGTGGACGCGATTGTTGCAGCAGTTCGAACCGGCGCGGCATCCTCCAATTCCTGCGGTTCAGATATGGATTCGGATTCTGAATTCTTTATGAGGCGCTCATTTTGGCAGTCATTGCCGCTCAAATTTTCCGATTTTTCAAGATTTTCCAGATAGTTGGTCACTTCTGCGCGGAGTGAAGCCAGAAAACCGGCGATTTCCTTGAGTTCAGCTGTCTTCGAATTGCGCCCTAGAGTCCGCGCGATGTCGTTGTAGCGGGCCTGAAACCCGTCAAAGATCTCGATCTTGCCGCTGGCAGCAATCATTTCGCAGAGTTTCTGGATGTCCCGCCGGCAGAGGCTGATCGTCTCGCGAAGTCGTTGAAGATCGAGCCGTTCGCGAATGATGCGTTCGGCCAGTTCCTCTATTTCCGTTTTACGGGCAAGAAGCGGTGCGAGTGAGAACCCGTAGGCTTCGCTGATCTCGCCACCCCTGTGCTTCCGTGCGTAACGTTTCCCATTCGGGCTGTCCTTGCGGATGATGAGGCCGGCTTCGACAAGAGCCGAAAGATGCCGGCGCAATGTCTGTTCCGCCATGCCATGTGCCCTGAGCGACAACTGCGTATTGGATGGAAACACCACCAATCCGGCTTCGCTGGAAAGCTCATTTTTGGGATAAAAGCTCAGGAGCGCGTTCAGAACGGCAAGCGAGCGATCGGTTACGCCGAGCAGCGGTCTTGCTTCACAGACGGACCGATAGAGTTTCCATTTGTCGACTGCTTCGCATTTTCTGGTTTTCTGCGCGGCAAACTGGGTTGCGAGCACGCCAAACGACATCGCTCGCCGCCCAAAGGGCGTCGTTACACATGTGCTGTTCATGTCTTTCACCTTTCACAAGGCAAAAGAAAATCGCTCACCGAAAAATTCGATGCCAAGACTCTTGACTATGATTCGCGGAAATGAGATTCTTCGGGTGCTTAAATCAAAGAAAGGCTTCCGCGCGGCAACGTTCGGGGGCTTTTTTCTTTTGTGATGCGTCTCCTGTTAGTCGTTCGGGTTAGAAATCACTGCTTGGACCGGTACTCGGCAAACAGCGTCTGAAGATGTTCCAGAACGAATTCGGCAAATTCCGGTGCTTCGTTCTTGTCGATCGATATATCCAGCTTCCGGTCGCTCTCGACCACTTTCGCCAGGCGACGGCCCGTATCCGAAGACCATACGCCGGTTTTCTTGACCTGTGTCTTTGGCTTCAAAAAGTCCAGAAGCGCCTTGAAGCGTTCTTCGGAAGGAAGCGAGGCAACCGCAGGTTCGCTGACATATGCGCGGGCCGCCTCCTTGACCTGTGAGGAGGAAAGCTGGTCGGCTAGATCCATCCAGTTGCGGCGGCCGACAGTGGGTGCGGGGCCTATGAGATCGACCAGATCCTCTGGAATGCGTCCAACGACCGAAAGCATATTGGACAGATCGCCCTTGTGAAGCGACATTGCCGCCATGATCGTGTCTCGAGGGAACCGCATCTGCAGTTTCTGCGCAAACCGTGCTTTCTCGATATAGGTCAGGTCGCGACGTTCGTTATTTTCCTGGCCCTGGGCCACCACCAGCTGTTCATCGCTGAGATCCCGCACAACGGCCTTGACCGGAATGCCAAGACTTGAAACGGCGCGAAGGCGGCGATGACCGAAGGCGACCTGATAACGGCCCGGGAAATCGGGATGCGGGCGCACGAGAATCGGCACCTGCTGCCCCTGCTCACGAATTGCCTCCACCAGACCGGCATCGGCCTCTTCGGAAGCGGGCATACGATCCGGTATGAAGGAGGGATCGATATCCGCGGGGTCGAGAGAGACAATCGTCAGTCCTTCGGCGAGCTGCTTTTCAATGGCTTCAGCCCGTTTGGCGCGCTCCGAGACTTCATTCAGCGATTGACCGATCATACCAACGGGGGAGTTCAAAACATCCGTCACCAGCTCGGGGGAGCCGAGGATAGGCCTGATACGGGGTCGTGAACGCTCCGGCGTGGTATCGTTGTTGTCGGTACCCGGTGTGCCAAGATTTGCGAAGATTTGTTTTCTGCTCATGCTGCCCTACCCCACGCTTTTTTAATCAGTCCTTCGATTTCAGCGTTCACATTGTTCATGGCTTCCAGCGCGCGATCATAGGTCGACCGGGTGAATTGCGTCCTCTCCACTTCGAAAAGCGTCTGGTTGGTCAATCCAGCGTCCGAGACCGCCGTGCTTTTCAGCATCGGATGATTGAGGACGTTTTCACCAAAAATCGATCGCAGGAAAGCGACCATCTGGTTCTGCGGCCCGTCGCTCGGTTCGAAACGGGTGATCAGGTAACGCATCCAGTTATAATCCGACCGAGCACCGGCCCGGCCAATTTCCGCCAGAAGGTCGCCGGTCATGGCGAGGAACTGGTTCATCGACATCACGTCAAGCATCTGCGGATGGACGGTGACGAGCACCGATGTCGCCGCTGTCAGAGCCGAAAGCGTCAGATAACCGAGTTGCGGTGGGCAATCGATGACGACAACGTCGTAGAAATTTTGCGCTTGGGCGATCGCCTGGCCGATACGGGCGAAGAACAGCGTGTCACCCGGTGCACGGCGCATCAGCGCACGCGGAGTATCGTGTTCGAACTCCATAAGTTCCAGATTGCCAGGAACAATGTGGAGATCGGGAATATAGGTGCCACGGACAATCTCGGCGATGGGGCGGCGTTCATCGTCATAACGGATCGCGCCATAAAGCGTCTCGTTCGGCCCGACATCAATCTCGGGCTGGTGACCAAAAAGCGCGGAAAGGCTGGCCTGGGGGTCGAGATCGATGGCAAGAACCCGATAGCCACGTAGTGCCAGATATTGCGCCAGATGGGCAGAGGTGGTTGTCTTTCCCGAACCGCCCTTGAAATTCATGACGGCGATGACCTGTAACTCTTCGCCCTCCCGGCGGTGGGGCAGGTAGCGGCGTGTGCCACGCGCACCCTGGTCCAAAAAACCCCTGATATCGCGCATGTCTTCTACGGAATAGGAGCGACGCCCGGATACCTGCGCGGCATCAAGCTCAGGCAACTCGGAAGCGATCTGGCGCAGATAGGCTTCGCCAATGCCGATGAGCTTTGCGGTCTCCGCCGGAGAGAAATGCCGCATGCTCTTTTCGGTATGGGGGGAAAATGTATTTGCGTTATGCGCCTGCAACTGGGCTGACAACGCAGCCGAATGCTGTTGTATAAGACTCGTCAGGTCAGGTGCTCCTGCGGCACGTCTTAAATCGGCACTCTGTGTCATCGGTCTTCTTTCGCTCGAAATTGCAGTAGCGGTTTTTTTCGAAAAAGGCGGTTTTTTCCGCAACTGAGATATAAGCGCCGATTCTCTTTTTGGCGCAATAGGCTTTTTTCTCATGTACAGAGACGCCGCTAAAGCATTGTGGAAGAATCACTTTTCCCTTCTTGGCGTTTTCTGGTTTGCCGCGGCTAACTTGGCCTCGTTTTTCCCCTCGCTCCCTCGCTCCCTCGCTCCCTCGGCTTGAGTTATGACAGCAGGTGGGCCGGAAGTTTGCCGCGGCTAACTTTCGCTATCTCGCTAGGGCGGGGCAGTTGGGAAATTCAAGGGTAGACATTCGCAGCTGGTTAATCTCTACTGCATGACTAGAGTATGGGACGCCTCGCGCCGGTTGCCGGGCAATTCCATTGTCGTTGGTTGGAGGATTGAATGTCCTATGACGTCGCTCTAGTCGGTTCGGGTTTCTCGGCCATTTGTACAGCAGCCCATCTCCTGTCATCACTGCCAGCGGAGGCGTCGATTGCCATCGTTGGTGACGAGTCGGATTTTGGCCGCGGAACCGCCTATCGCACGGAACTACCCTATCATCGGCTGAATGTGCCCGCGGGGCGTATGAGCGTCTTCCCGGACCGCCCAGACGATTTTGTCGAATGGTTGGCGCAGAACGGGCTGGGAAACGATCCCCTTATATTCGCGTCGAGGGGCGATTATGGGCTCTATTTGCGGGACCGGCTCGCCAGTCTTCTCAGAAGCCGGGAACAGCGGGCGCGTGTGGATTTTATTCGGGCGAAGGCATCCGCTTGCCGGCCCGAATCACAAGGCGGCTTTACCTTCACCCTGGAAAACGGCGAGACATTGCAGGCACGCAATGTCGTTCTGTGTCTCGGCGTTGGTGCTGCAAGTTTGCCGGTGCAAACTGTCGCAAAACGTGAAGAGGGCGTGCAGCGCGTGGTGAGCCACTGCTGGCAGCCGGGATGGTTGTCCCGGGTGAAGAACGGGGATCGTATCTGTATCCTTGGTTCCGGCCTCACGATGATCGATCAGGTGTTGACGCTGCGCGGAAAAGGTCACCGGGGCCCGATCCATGTCCTGTCCCGCCGCGGGCTCATTCCGCATCCGCATGTTAGTCCGCCTGTGCCGCCGAGCGCTCCGCGTCTGCCTGAAAGTTCTACTGAGATAAGCGAGCTATTACGATCTCTCCGTCAACAGGTGACCAACGGGGCGCCATGGCGCTCGGTTATGGACGGTTTACGGCCAAAAACACAATCGCTATGGCAGAGCCTCAGCTCACAGCAACGCGCAAGGTTCTTGCGGCATGCGCTGCCTTGGTGGAATATCCATAGACATCGCATCGCGCCTGAGGTGCATGACGCCTTTGACAGGCTGTTGTCAGACGGCGTTCTCACTATCCACGCGGGTTATCTCCAGGCGATCGATGAACAGGAGGAGAGCATCTCCATTCGTTATCGCGTTCGGCATACACAGATGATTAAGGAACTGCAGGTCGATCGGGTCATCAATTGCACCGGCATGGAACGCGCGGGTATCGGCCACTCTCGCCTTCTGGAAAGCATGCGATCTGACGGGATGCTTCGGCTCGATTCCTTTGGCCTTGGTGTCGAGGTCGACGGCGATTCCCGGCTGCTGCGCACGGATGGCCAGGCATGGCCAAGTCTCTTCGCCGTCGGCGCGCTGACGGCAGGCCGGTTTTGGGAAATTACCGCCGTTCCGGATATTCGACTCCAGGCTCGTGATATAGCGCATTTCATCACTGACAGAGTGATCGGTAAGCGCCTCCTATCCGCACAAGGCTGATACCTGTTGCGGACCCAACAATGGGGCCGAACTCTCCGGCCTCCTCATTTATACTGCGTAGTTTGCCGCGGCAAACTCGTCGGTTGAGTCACGGTCACCGCGTGGATGACGCTCTTTGGCCTGGATGCAATAGGTCATATTCGACGCGTGGCGAAAAATCGCCGGCCGTTAAGTAAGTATCCGCAACATTCAAAAAATGTCGCGAAAAGCGAACGAATCTCATCATTTGCTAAATAATTTACATGGGTTATGGAGTATCGTCGTTAAACCGGCTATAAATGCAAGAAAAATTGAACATCATGAAAATAATTTGCGAGGCTTGAATGGTGAAAAATAAGTTGGTGCGGTTCGAGGTCGCAGATAGCCAGGCCGGTGGGCAGCGTCGGCCCTTCGCCAAGGCCGTCCGGGCCGGTGATTTCGTCTATGTGTCCGGACAGGTGCCCACCATTGATGGCGAAGTGGTGACTGGCGGTATCGTCGCCCAGACCGAGCAGGTGGTGGCCAATCTCAAGGATGTCCTGGCGCTGGCTGATTGTACGCTTGCCGATGTGGTGAAGGTGAATGTCTGGCTGGATGACGCCAGGGATTTCTCCAGTTTTAACGCCGTGTTCCAGAAACATTTCATCGATCATCCGCCTGCACGCTCAACCGTGCAATCCCCGCTGATGGTTGACGCCAAGGTGGAAATGGACGTTATCGCTTATAAGCCTTTGGCTTAAGTATCTGATTTATTTCGCTTAGAGAGCATATGATGACCTATCCATGGCCTGACGAGGGCGCAAAGCTTGATGCCATTTCGACGCCAATGCCGGTGATCGACGAAGACCGGCTTGCCGCCAATATAAAGAAGGCGCAGGCCTATCTCGACAGTCATGGCAAGGCCTTCCGGCCGCATATCAAGACACACAAGATACCGGCCATCGCCCGACAGCAGCTTCAGGCCGGCGCCATAGGCATCAATTGCCAGAAAGTTAGCGAAGCGGAGGTTTTCGCAGACGCCGGTTTTGACGATATCCTGATTACCTACAATATTCTTGGTGCCGCGAAACTGTCGCGATTGAAAGCGCTGAATTCCCGTATAGCTCAGCTGAGCGTCGTTGCTGATAGCGACGTGACGGTTGCCGGCCTCGCTGCCACATTTGATGAGGGGCGGCCGCTCGCCGTGCTCGTTGAATGTGATACCGGCGGAAAGCGTTGCGGTGTGCAGACACCGGCGGCGGCAGCGGCACTTGCTGAGAAAATCGTCGCCGCGACGGGACTTATATTCAAGGGTATCTTGACCTATCCGGCACCGGGCGGAGCTGAAAAGGTGGAAAGCTTCCTGCGCGACACCATGGTGCTGCTTGCGGCAAAAGGCGTGGACTGCCCGGTTCGTTCCAGCGGCGGCTCGCCGGACTTCTATGCAGCGCATCTCGTTCCCTCTGCAACCGAACACCGGGCAGGCACCTATGTCTATAATGACCGGGCGATGTTGCGTGCCGGCCATTGCACGGCCGATGATCTGGCAATGCATGTTCTCGCTACCGTTGTCTCGCGGCCTGCAGCGGACCGCGCCGTGCTTGATTGCGGCTCCAAGGCTTTGACCTCCGATCTCCTCGGCTTCAACGATTATGGGCTGATCGAAGGCCATGAAGGCGCAAAAATCATCTCACTCTCTGAAGAACACGCGGTTGTAGATCTTTCCGGCTGCGCGTCCGGCGGTCCCCGGATCGGCGATGTCGTCAGGGTCGTACCGAACCATACATGCGTCGTCAGCAACCTTTTCGACAGGATGGTGTTCCATCGAAACGGCGTTGTTACCCGCGTCGAAGAGGTCGCTGCACGCGGCACGGTCTGGTAATGTTACCCGGCTAATTAACTTGAGGAAACGAGCTCAGCCCGCAGGCAGCTCCGGCAACGAGACCCCATAAATGCGCATATTCACGGCGTCGCTCGCCACCGAAACCAACACGTTTTCGCCTGTTCCCACGGATATGGATGCCTTTCGTGCGGCTTTCTATGCCGGGCCGGGTGAACATCCGGACACGCCGACGCTATGCTCCTCGCCGGTCCCTATTCTCCGGCGCCGCGGCAAGGCGGAAGGGTTCACGGTCATCGAGGGCACGTCCTGCTGGGCGGAGCCTGCCGGCCTCATCCAGCGCCAGACGTATGAAACACTGCGAGACACCATTCTTTCGGAGCTCCGGGCAGCCCTGCCGGTCGATGCTGTGGTTCTTGGCCTGCATGGCGCCATGGTGGCGCAGGGCTATGACGATCCTGAAGGGGATTTCCTGTCGCGGATGCGGGCAATGGTGGGCCCGAACGTCTTAATTGCGGCGGAGTTCGATCCCCATAGCCATCTCACGGCATTAAGGGTTGAAAGCCTGGATATCATGGCGACGTTCCTGGAATTTCCCCATACCGATTTTGAGGAACGCGGCGAACATGTCGTCGAAATGGCGTTGCGTACTCTGCGCGGCGAAATCAGGCCCGTCATCTCGACTTTCGATTGCCGGATGATCACCATTTATCCGACCAGCCGTGAGCCGATGCGTTCTTATGTGGACCGGCTGAAGGCGATGGAGGGCAAAGACGGTATTCTCTCCATCTCCGTTATTCATGGATTCATGGCAGGTGATGTACCGGACATGGGCACACGCATCGTCGTTGTTACGGATGACGACAGGACCAAAGGGGACTCGCTGGCCGAGAAGCTGGGCCGTGAACTTTATGCCATGCGCAGGCTGACCGCCATGCCGATGCTGGATACGGAAGCTGGTCTCGACCAGGCCGTTGCCATTCGCAGCGCAAATTCGCAAAGGCCGGTGGTGGTTTCGGATATATGGGACAATCCCGGCGGCGGTGTTGCGGGTGATGCGACCCACATTCTGCGCCGCATGGTAGAGCGCGGCATGGACAGGATCGGCGTTGCGACGATCTGGGATCCCATCGCAGTGTCTTTTTGCCATGCAGCGGGGGAGGGCGCAGAGCTCGATCTTCGCATCGGTGGAAAATCCAGTCCGCAGGGCGGCGATCCGCTGGATTTCCGAGTAAAGGTCATGCGCACCGTCGAGACCGGCTGGCAGAGTTTCCGTAATAGTCGCGTCACGCTCGGCCGCGCCGCCGTTGTCCGGCCGCTCGGCACCGAAATCGACATCATTCTCATCACCAGTCGAACGCAAACTTATGAGCCGGATATCTTTTCCAATCTCGGAATCGATTTCGCGAAAAAAGACGTGTTGCTCGTCAAGTCGACCAACCATTTTCACGCGGGTTTTGCGCCGATCGCTTCAGAGATCGTCTATATCGCGGCCCCGACCTCCTATCCCACCGACCCGGCAAAAACACCTTACCGCAAGGCAAGCCTTGGCCTATGGCCACGGGTTGCCGACCCGCTCGGTCTCGATTGAGGGAAGCAGCTTAGACCTGATCAAACGTCACGACGAAGAAACGACCAGCCTCTTCCATGCCCTCCACCGCAAATCCGGCGCCGCGCTCCAGCAAGAGGCTGTCGCGTCGCTGCAAATGCACCGTTTGGCCGGCTGATGAGACGCTGACGGGATCAACGGCAAAAATTATTGTCGCCGTTGACCCCGTCGACTGGACAGTGAGTGTGGTGCGGTGTCTTTCGACGCGATGCGAATACTGCTCGCGACGGGACATGACATTGAGATCGACGATGGGACCATCTGCCAAAACGGCGTCCACCGGAACATCCGCGGCGAAGGGCAGGGGATCGCTTGCCATCGTCAACGCCACCGGCTCGCGTGCGTCGATGCTGAGGCTCATGCCTTTCCCTTCGAGGATGCAAAGGGTGCGGTCAATTCCGGGAAATATGGAAAAAGGCCCGTCTTGCGCAACGTTGGCCATGCTGATGCGCCAGTCGAAATCCGCCATCGAGGCTTTTGCGGGATGAACGATGATCTCCGTCGTTACACCGCCGCCGTTCTTCCAGGGCATTGATGTATAGGCGGTGTTTTCTAGGTGTCTCATCTGCTGCATTCCCTGGTCGTTTGTCTGGACGATGGCACTATTTATCGCGGTCGCCAGCGATACGTTGTTCAAGCTTTTTTTGCGCGGCGCGTAGATCAACACTTTTTCCGGCAAGTTTTTCGATTGCCGCGACCACAAGATCACGCGCAACGTAGTCCGACTTGTGCCCGAGATTCCTCACAACGATCAAGCTCGACCCGTCAATAGCGCGTGCGAGCTGGCGGGAATGAATATCCGGTGAAACAACATTGTCGGTGTCGCCGGTTATAATGACGGTCGGCGCCTTGATTTTGGAGTAGTTCGGTGAGGCGCTCCGCGCCCATGTGTTCAGCGCGGCGACTTCCTGCGCGTTATGGCGAAAAGCCTGCGGTCTCAACGCCCCCCATGCGCGCGTTGCCTCCACATAGCCAGGAGGACGATGATTGGGGGCGAAAACCCCGCGCGTCGCCCGGTCGAGCGCAAGGAAACCCACGGGCGGTGCGACGAAGATCGAAAAAAGCGGGCCTGTCACCCGGGCGCTTGCCGCCGTGTAATACCAGGCGATGCCTCCAGGCCAAGGGTAAACTGCCGGAGAAAGAAACACCAGGCCCGACACCATCTCCGGGTGGCGAAGCGCGAATGCCGCGGTAATGGCTCCGCCAAAGGAGTGGCCGACGATGATGGCCTTGCGGATGCCGCGCTTTTTCATCAGTTGAGCCACGGCGTCGGCCTGTCCGTCGGGCAGGATATTATCTTTGCCGCCGATGTCGGAACTGCCATGGCCCGGCCTGTCGACGAACAGAAGTTTTGCGCGACCGCGGAATTTGTCCGCAAAGGACAACAGCGGGTCGTAGAGACTTGCGCTCGCGCCATGCAGGAAGACGATCGGTGGCAGCTCTGCCTGCTTTTGCGGTTCCAGCAACAGGCTGTTGAGCTTATATCCGCCAACATCGATTCTTACCGGCACAGGCTCTTGGGCCTGGGAGGATGCAGGAACGGTCAAAGAAAAAGCCGGAAAAATTGCACCAACCAAAAAGCTGAAGGCAAGTGAAATACGCCGTGGTGCCATGCTGTCTTCCGCACTCCATTAAAGCTTGCCGCGCCGTTATAGACGCTAAAAATGATCGGCTATGACCGACCAACAGCTAACAACGAGAAAATCGAACCGGAAGTTTCAGTCAAAGGAGCGTTGGGTAATGCCGTGAGGCTTTGCCGACGCAAGGTCGGAATGCCGCGCGGCGATGGACCGCGCGGCACGCTCATCAATTGCCGAGAATACCGGGCAGACGCAGCCCCTGCTCCTTGGCGCATTCCACGGCAATCTCGTAACCTGCATCGGCATGGCGCATGACGCCGGTTGCCGGGTCGTTCCACAGAACACGCTCGATCCGACGCGCGGCGTCGTCGGTGCCATCGCAGCAGATGACCATGCCGGAATGCTGGGAAAAGCCCATGCCAACACCGCCGCCGTGATGCAGCGATACCCAGGTTGCACCGGATGCAGTGTTAAGCAGTGCGTTAAGCAGCGGCCAATCCGATACGGCATCGGAACCGTCCTTCATGGATTCGGTCTCGCGGTTGGGCGAGGCGACGGAGCCAGAATCGAGATGGTCGCGGCCGATCACGATGGGCGCCTTCAGCTCACCGTTCCTGACCATTTCATTGAAGGCAAGCCCGAGACGATGGCGGTCGCCGAGCCCCACCCAGCAAATGCGGGCAGGCAGGCCCTGAAACGCGATGCGTTCGCGCGCCATATCCAGCCAGTTGTGCAGGTGTTTGTTGTCGGGCAGTAGTTCCTTCACCTTGGCGTCGGTCTTGTAGATGTCCTCCGGGTCACCGGAAAGTGCCGCCCAGCGGAACGGCCCGATGCCTCGGCAAAACAGCGGGCGAATATAGGCTGGCACGAAGCCGGGGAAAGCGAAGGCGTTTTCCAGCCCTTCGTCCTTTGCGACCTGGCGGATATTATTGCCGTAATCGAGCGTCGGAACGCCGGCGTTCCAGAAATCGACCATGGCCTGGACGTGAACTTTCATGGAGGCGCGAGCGGCAGCGGCAACGGCCTGTGGATCACTCTCCTGTTTGGCGCGCCATTCGGCCACGCTCCAGCCGGCAGGCAGATAACCATGGATCGGATCGTGCGCCGAGGTCTGGTCGGTCACGATATCGGGCCGGATGCCGCGACGGAAAAGTTCCGGGAATATCTCCGCCGCGTTGCCGATCAGGCCGACGGACTTGGCCTCGCCGGCCTTGGTCCATTGATCGATCAGCGCCAGCGCCTCATCGAGTGTATGCGCCTTCGCATCAACATAACGGGTGCGCAGACGGAAATCGACGCGGGTTTCATCGCATTCGACGGCAAGGCAGCAGGCGCCGGCCATGACGGCGGCGAGCGGCTGCGCGCCGCCCATACCACCGAGACCGCCGGTCAGGATCCATTTGCCCCTGAGATTGCCGCCATAATGCTGGCCGCCAGCCTCCACGAAGGTTTCGTACGTTCCCTGCACGATGCCCTGAGTGCCGATGTAAATCCAGGAACCCGCCGTCATCTGGCCGTACATGGCCAGGCCCTTCTTATCCAGCTCGTTGAAATGATCCCAGTTGGCCCAATGCGGCACCAGATTCGAATTGGCGATCAGCACGCGCGGCGCATCCTTGTGGGTGCGGAAGACGCCGACCGGCTTGCCGGACTGCACGATCAGGGTCTCGTCCTCGTTCAAATCCTTCAGCGTCGCGACGATGCGGTCGAAATCGTCCCATGTGCGGGCGGCGCGGCCGATGCCGCCATAAACCACCAGCTCATGCGGTCGCTCGGCAACATCAGGGTCGAGATTGTTCATCAGCATGCGCAGCGGCGCTTCCGTCATCCAGCTTTTGGCATTGAGCTCGGTGCCCTGCGGTGCGCGAACGTCGCGAATATTATGGCGCGGATTGTTCATAAGATTTCCCCTTATCGTTTCGTGTCGAGCGCAAATTCTTCCATGCGCGTGAGAATCGTCTTGAGATGCTGGCGAAGGCGTTCGGCTTTGCCCGCGTCATAAGCAAAAGGCGGCACCTCGCTTTGCAGATGCGTGGATTGTGCCAGCTCCATCTGGATTGCGTGCACACCTTTCTGCGGCGTGCCATAATGGCGCGTCGTCCAGCCACCCTTGAAGCGGCCGTTCAGAACGCTGTCGTAACCTTGCGCGGCGGCGGTGGCCTCAACGGCGATGTGTTCGATGGCGGGATCACAGGTTCTGCCCATATCCGTGCCGATGTTGAAATCCGGCAGCTTGCCTTCAAAGAGGAAGGGGATGTACGAACGGATCGAATGGCAATCATAGAGAATGGCGATCCCATGGATGCCCTTGATCCGCTCGATCTCGGCGGCAAGAGCTGCATGATAGGGCGCGTGGAAGTTTTCCAGACGGTCCGCAATGTCATCCGGCGTGGGTTCCTGCCCTTCATTCCAGATAGGCTTGCCGTCGAAATCGGTGTCCGGAACCAGCCCGGTCGTGTTCTGGCCCGGATAAAGGCTCACCCCGGCCGGGTCGCGGTTGGCGTCGATGACATAACGATGGAACGTCGCCCTCACGGTTGTCGCGTTTTCCAGAAGCCCGGCATAAAGCTCATGGATGTGCCAATCCGTATCGGCCAGAATTTTGCCGTTGTCGTTGAGGCGGCTCCAAATCTCCGCCGGAACATCCGTGCCGGTGTGAGGCAGACCGAGGATGATCGGCGAAGTGCCTTGGTGAAGGGCAAAGGGAGGCTTCATCGATTGCCTCTCTTCTCCGTGGGTTTACCCCCTGCAAGAACAGAGTTGGCGAAGGTTAAAACGTGCCTCATCTCAAGCCTCCAGCTTCGGCAGGATGCCGTCCGAAATCGTGGCGACCAACGCACCGGAGGCGATCAACTCCGCCGCCGTCTTGAGATCCGGCGCCATATAACGGTCTTCCTCCAGCGAAGGTATCGCGGCCCGTAGCACGGCAATGGCCTTTTGCAGTTCCGGGCTGGTTTTCAGTGGCCCGCGCAGTTCTACGCCCTGAACGGCTGAAAGCGCCTCGATCCCGAGGATGGCAAATAGATTGTCGGTCATCGACAAAAGTCGCCGCGCTCCGTGGCAGGCCATGGAGACATGGTCTTCCTGGTTGGCCGAGGTTGGCGTCGAATCCACCGAGGCCGGATGTGCCATCTGCTTGTTCTCGCTCATCAGCGCTGCGGACGTGACTTCGGCGATCATGAGCCCGGAATTCAGCCCCGGCTTCCTGGAAAGGAAAGCGGGCAGGCCATAAGAAAGCGCCGGATCGACCAGTAGCGCGACACGGCGTTGGGCGATGGCCCCGATCTCGCAAATCGCGAGCGCGGTCTGGTCGGCGGCGAAGGCCACCGGTTCGGCATGGAAATTGCCGCCGGACACGACGGAATTGTCAGAAAGCACCAGCGGATTGTCGGTCACCGCATTGGCTTCGATTTCCAGTGTGCGGGCCACCTGCCGCAGGAGGTCAAGGCAGGCGCCATCCACCTGCGGCTGGCAGCGGATGCAATAGGGATCCTGCACCCGCTCATCGCCTTCAATGTGGCTGATGCGGATTTCGGAGCCGTCGAGCAGGCTGCGAAGCGCAGATCCCGCGTCGATCTGCCCCTTGTGGCCCCGCAGGCTGTGAATATCCGGGTGAAATGGAGCGGAAGACCCCATGGCGGCGTCCGTGGAAAGTGCGCCGGTAATCAGCGCAGCCTGCGCGGCGCGATGGGCGCGAAAAAGCCCGGCAAGCGCCAGTGCGGTGGAGGTTTGCGTGCCATTGATCAGGGCAAGCCCTTCCTTGGCGGCGAGAACCACCGGCGTCAGCCCGGCTTTCATCAGCGCCTGGCCGGCGGGCAGCAGAGCGCCCTGATAAAAAGCCTCACCCTCGCCCATCATCACCGCCGCCATATGGGCAAGCGGCGCGAGATCGCCGGAAGCGCCCACGGAACCCTTTTCGGGAATGACGGGAATAACGCCCTGTTCCAGCATGGCCTCGATCAGCCGCACCAGTTCCAGCCGCACGCCGGAAGCGCCGCGGCCAAGCGAAATCAGCTTCAGCGCCATGATCAGCCGAACCACATTTTCAGGAAGCGGCGCGCCTACACCGCAGCAATGCGACAGGATGAGATTGCGCTGCAGCGTTGCCACGTCGGCTGCATCGATCTTGATGGAGGCAAGTTTTCCGAAACCGGTATTGATGCCATAGACGGGGGCATTACCCGCGGCAATCTCGGCAATGCGGGCAGCCGCCTTTTCGATGCCGGCGTCGAACGAGCGGTCCAGCTTCGCGGAGCCGTTGTTCCAGTAGATGCCGGCCAGGTCGGCCAGGGCCACGTTGCCGGGGTGAAGCGTAATGGTCGTCATGGTCATGGAGAAACCTTCTGTCCCTTGAATATGCGGGCATGGAGCGGGTTGAAACCGATGCGATAGACAAGCTCGGCCGGGCGTTCGATATCCCAGATTGCAAGATCAGCGGATTTCCCGGCCTCCAGCGTGCCGGTTTCCGCAAGCAGGCCAAGCGCCTTGGCGGCATTGCGCGTTGTCGCTGCCAGGCATTCCTCCACGGTCATGCGGAAAAGCGTTGCACCCATGTTCATGGTCAAAAGCAGGGAAGTGAGCGGTGAGGTGCCTGGATTGCAGTCGGTGGCGAGGGCGATTGTCGCGCCTGCATCGCGCAATTCCTGCATCGGCGGAGCCTGTTTTTCACGAAGCGCATAAAAGGCGCCGGGCAAGAGTACGGCCACGGTTCCCGCCTTGGCCAGTGCCTTGGCGCCTGATTCATCCAGATATTCCAGATGATCGGCGGAAAGCCCGCCGCAGGAGGCGGCAAGCGCTGCGCCGCCCAGGTTGGAAAGCTGCTCGGCATGCAGCTTGACGGGCAGACCAAGCTGCCGCGCCTTTTCAAAAACGCGTGCTATTTCTTCGACGGAGAATGCGATGCCCTCGCAGAAGCCGTCCACCGCATCGACCAGCCCTTCCGCCTGTGCCTTTTCCAGCCCGGGCAAAACGACATCGGTGATATAGTCACCGTTCCTACCCTTATATTCAGCGGGTGTCGCATGGGCGGCCAGATAGCTGGTGACGATCCGCACCGGCCGCAGCGTCTCCAGCCTGCGGGCAACACGCAGCATTTTCAATTCGGTATCTATATCGAGGCCGTAACCGGATTTGATTTCGATCGTCGAGACGCCCTCGGAAAGAAGCGTATCGAGACGGGGCAGCGCTTGCGCTATCAAGACATCCTCCGAAACCGCGCGTGTGTCACGCACGGAGGACACGATGCCGCCACCCGCCTTGGCGATCTCTTCATAAGTCGCGCCATTCAACCGCATTTCGAATTCCATGGCGCGGTTGCCGCCAAAGACCAGATGGGTGTGGCAATCTATCAGAGCGGGAGTGATCCAGCGCCCGTCGCAATCGGTGATTTCCTCCGCGGCGGCGAGATAAGCGGGCAGATCGCTCTCCGAGCCAGCAAATGCGATGCGACCGCTGCTGACGGCGATCACGCCATTTTCGATTGCGCCGATGCCTTCCCTCAATGGATCGAAGGTGGCCAGCCGGGCATTACGCCACAAGGCCGTTGCGTTTCCCATCGCCGCTCCCTTTGCAGATTTGTTCCCGGGCATTGCTTTTCGCCTTTCCTTTATGGCGTAAATGTATATACATAATAATCGGCTTGGCAAGCCGCATTTTCTGTCCGAAATGGCCTTGCCCGATGTCGTAACAAGAGGAGAGGGTGGTATGACGGCAATTCACGCAGGTGCGGCACTTCTCAGCGGCGGGTGGGCGCAGGATGTCCGTATCGTCTGTAATGGCGGGGTTGTTTCATCGGTCGAAAACGGTGTTTCTCCCGAGCGGCAGGATGAACGCCATGCCGTCATCGTTTCGGCCATGCCCAATCTTCACAGCCACGCCTTCCAGAGGGCCATGGCTGGACTTGCCGAAATCCGCGGGCCTGCCGACGACAGTTTCTGGAGCTGGCGCACGGTCATGTATAAATTCGCCCTCTCCATGACGCCTGACCATGTCGAGGCCGTTGCTGCACAGCTTTATATGGAAATGCTGGAGGCCGGTTTCGGCAGGGTCGGAGAATTCCATTACCTGCACAATGACAGGGACGGTTCACATTACGGAAATATCGCCGAAATGGCGGAGCGTATAGGCGCTGCCGCTGCCCAAACGGGTATAGGCCTGACATTGCTGCCGGTCTTTTACGCGCATTCCGGTTTCGGCGTTCAGCCGCCAATCGACGGGCAGAAACGTTTCATCCATTCAATTGACAGTTACGAGAAGCTGATGCAGGGCGCACAGGCTGTCGTCAAATCCCTTCCGGGTGCGGCGCTTGGCATCGCGCCGCACAGCCTGCGCGCTGTGACCGGTGATGAGCTTGCGGCCATCGTGCCGCTCGCAAAAGACGGGCCGATCCATATTCACGTGGCGGAACAGATCAAAGAGGTCGAGGACTCCCTCGCTTTTTCCGGTGCGCGGCCAGTGGAATGGCTTCTCGGGAACGCGCCGGTCGATAAGCGCTGGTGCCTCATCCACGCCACGCATATGACGCAAGCGGAGATACGCCGCATGGCACGGAGCGGCGCGGTTGCGGGCCTCTGCCCTGTCACGGAGGCCAATCTCGGCGACGGTGTCTTCCACGCTCCGGATTTTCTCGCGGAAGACGGACATTTCGGTGTCGGATCCGACTCCAATATTCTCATCTCGGTTGCTGAAGAGCTGCGCACGCTGGAATATTCCCAACGATTGTCTCGGCGCGCGCGTAATGTCATAGCCGACGCGGGCAGTTCCACCGGGGAAAAACTTTTCCAGGCGGCGCTGGAAGGCGGTGGCGGGGCACTCATGTCAGAAAGTAGAATCGAAAAGGGAAAGAGCGCCGATCTTGTCGCGCTCGATATTTCGGCCGTGCCCTATCTTCCCGCGTCAAAGATCCTCGACCAATGGTTATTTGCAGGCAATGTCCGTGTCGATACCGTTTGGGTCCGTGGCGAAAAACAGGTGCAGGCGGGTCAGCATATCCGTCGCCGGGAAATATCGGATCGTTTCAACCAGGTCATGGCCGAACTTCTTAATAGCTGATATGGGCTCGGCGAGAACGAGAAAGAGCCCGTGCGGAAAGGTATCACGGACGTGACAAAGGCATCGGCCGGACAGACCCTGCACCAGACGATCCTCAGCGATATAGAGGGGCGGATCGTCTCGGGGGAATGGCCGCCCGGTTACAGGCTGCCGTTCGAGGTCGATCTTGCCACCCATTATGACTGCTCGCGCATGACAGTGAACAAGGTCATGAGTCAGCTCGCCAAGGCGGGTTTGATCGAGCGACGCAAGAAATCCGGCAGTTTCGTTCGTCAACCGCAGATCCAGTCGGCAGTTCTCGAAATTCACGACATCAGGGCCGAGGTTGAATCCCTCGGTCTTGATTACGGTTTCAAGGTTCTGAAGTGCACGCAGCGTACGGCAACGAAAGACGACCGTACACGGCTTGACATGGCAGCTGGCGCGCCGCTGCTGGATATTGTCTGTCTTCACTTCGCGGGCGAGCGGGAATTCTGTATCGAGCAGCGCCTTGTCAACCTCGTGACCGTGCCGGAGGCTGCAGAAGCCGATTTCGGCGGCGTCGCGCCCGGCCCGTGGCTGCTCGGCCATGTTCCGTGGAGCAATGCCGAACACCGTATCAGTGCCGAAACGCCGTCGAAAGAGATTGCGCGCCTGCTGGCCATATCTCAAAAGCAGGCCTGCCTCGTCGTGGAGCGCCGGACATGGAGCAATTCCGGCGCCGTCACCTATGTGCGGTTCACCTATCCCGGAAATGCGCACGCTCTTGTCGCCCGTTTCAGCCCGTCCGCGGATTGATCGTAAGGCTTAAACCCCTGTTATTGCGAACATGAAACCCCATATAGGCGAGGCATGCTATGCTTCCTGCAAAGTCGTGCTGGAATCATTAATCGTTGGTAATTAATAGGATAAATTGGAAACTACCTTTTATTATCAATAGCTTGACCGATTTTTTTAGAATTCGCATTTTCGGCTGTTGACTTGTTCGGTGGGGTTCTCTTATAAGTCCGCTCACTGAACGAGGGCGGCGGCGCTGCTGGCGACGAAGTCTTTCGTTCTAAATAAATCAAGGA
>NZ_QLNF01000087.1:0-853 GCF_003261015.1 Agrobacterium sp. MS2
TTGAACATCGAAGCGCGGTGCATTCTCCTGGGAATGATCAATACGGGGGCTAGACCGTCCGAGATAGCGGGCTTGCTGCCTGAACATATCCGCCTCGAAGCTTCCGTGCCGCACATATCCATAGAACCGGTAGGGCGACAGTTGAAGAACCCGCAATCGAAGCGCGTCATTCCGCTAACGGGTATTTCATTGAAGGCTTTTCAAGACTGCCCGAATGGCTTCCCTACCTACTGCGCCAAGGACACGGCGTCGGCGACAATCAACAAATTCATGCGCGAAAACGGCCTGATGGAATCCGATCAGCATGTTCTCTACTCTTTGAGACATGCCTTCGAAGATCGAATGATCGCTGCCGAATTTGACGACAGGATGCGGCGGCAGTTGTTCGGCCACAAACTCAACCGAGAGAAATACGGAAAAGGGCCATCGCTGGAACTGATGCACGAGAAGCTCGAAGCTATAGCGATTTAGGCGAGATCGCGGATTTCCCGACGTTGGCGAGCGATCCGTTGAATCGGCGTCTCACGCGATCCGGCCAAAATGTTGTATTCTTTGTCTAGCCGGTCGAAAACCGGCGTCAGCAATGGATTTGCGGCGGCAAGTTCGGCCACGACACAACGAGCCTGTTTCAGTTCTTCGATATTGATCTGGACACGCATTATCCTACCCCAAATAGAACGGGCTTCCGACTGTCGCCGAAAGCCCCTTTGCTCAGACGATCTTGACGTGGACGCTGCCCGAGTTCGCGGCGGCTGCGGTGACGGCCACGCCGATAAGCGTATTGCCGGTTGCCGTCGTCGTGACGAGCTTGGCGGTCGAGTCATAGTAGACCTTCGCGCCGATGCCGAAGTTG
>NZ_QLNF01000088.1:0-1286 GCF_003261015.1 Agrobacterium sp. MS2
ACGATCGAACGCATCGGCCTTGCCGGCCGTGCCATAGCCCGGCGGCGAGCAGAAAGAACCCTGATTGAAGACATCCCACTCGATAGGCTTCAATCACTGGATAGGCTGTTAGAGGTTGACCCGTCGATCGGCCAGACCCGCTTTCATTGGCTGCGTTCGGCACCAGAAGCGCCGGCCGCGTCGAACCTCGTCGGGCTGACCGAGCGGATAGCCTTTCTGCGGCGGCTGGAGATCGATCCGGAACTGCAGGCGCGCGTGTCATCCGGACGGTGGGACCAGATGATCCGGGAGGGCAACGCAACGCCGGCCTGGCTTGCCAACGACTTCAACGCCAGCCGTCGCCACGCTCTGATCGTGGCCCAAGTCATCAAGCTTTGCCAGAAGCTCACGGACGATGCGGTGACGATGTTCATCAAGCTGATGGGTAAATTGTTCTCGCAAGCCAACAATCGAAAGAAGCAGCGACAGATGGACTGCAGAGCGAATACCGCCAAAGCGCTGCGCATGTTTCTAGATACGATCACCGCACTGCAGTCCGCCAACGACTATGGTCGGAACGCTTTGGATGTTCTCGACCAGAAAGTCGGTTGGGACCGGTTGCTTCGGATGAAGCCTGAGCTTGAGTCGATGGTCGACGACAACGAGGCTCCGCCGTTGACCGTGGCAGCCGAACAATACGCGACCGTCCACAAATACATTGGTGCATTTCTTCAGGCCTTCACGTTTCGCTCGGCGCATCGCCACGACCCGCTTCTGGCGGCAATTGCGCTGCTGAAACGGCTTTATGCCGAGAAGCGGCGGACACTCCCTGATCGCGTGCCGCTCACCCATCTCAGCCAAACTGATCGACGGCTTATCTTCGAACAAGGGAAACCTGATCGCCGTCTCTACGAGATCGCCACGCTAGCGGCTTTGCGAGACCGGCTTAGATCTGCGGACATTTGGGTCGACGGCAGCCGATCTTTCCGGCCGATTGACGAGCATCTGATGCCGCGGTCGACATTCATCGCGATGAAGGAAGAAGATCGTCTCGGTTTGGGGGTCCAAGGCGACGGCGCGCAGTGGCTTGCTGAAGCGTGCCAGATGCTCGAGTTCAACCTGCAGCGTCTTGCGCACAGAGCACGATCCGGAAAACTCGAAGGAGTTCGTCTTGAGGCCGGAACGTTGATCGTCACACCAACCGTCGGCGAAGTCCCCGTGGCAGCAGAGGAACTGAATGCCGAGATCAGCGATATGTATCCGTTGGTCGAGGTTCCCGACTTGTTAAGGGAAGTGCATGAATGGAC
>NZ_QLNF01000089.1:0-5216 GCF_003261015.1 Agrobacterium sp. MS2
TTAACCAGCTACCCGAGCCGGAAACTCCATTCTTCCAGAGCCCAAAAAGTCTCAAATCATTCGACGACGGACAGTGACGCGCAATCTATCTATTATTCAATAAAACACGACTGTGTCCCAAAGCTTCTGAATTGCCTTCGCGACATCTACCGGTGATTTCGAACGTCTGGTCTGCCTTATTCATTGTGCTCCGATGCGCGAGATTCTGACTGACCGGATAGCGTTGGCCGCCAATAAGAATGCCTCTTGGCATCCTGATCATGTATCGGATGTCGGCATCCAATCACCGCCGCAACGTAGGTTTTCGCTTCCCACACCTCACGTCTTTCGCTGTGTTTCGATGATATGTCTTCGACCGCTTCCAGTGCAAAACCGAGAAGAGCCCGTATTTCCGGTTGCCGCATCCGGCCTGCATGATTGGCATGCCAGATCAATTTCCGGATCAGCGAGGTTTTGTCATCAAGCATTAAGGTTGAAGCGCCTTCGTGACGTGTCAGGCCGCATTGGCGATTTCCTTGAACCTATAAATATGCCACCTCTTTTTCGAGCTCCCGGATTACCAAGGGCTTTCGAACCAACCGCACGTCGCACGGATATTCGTCGATTTCGGCGTCGGGTCCGGCGACGACAATCAGTTTCAGCGGGCGCATGCGTTGAAGAACGGTGAGACATCGACGAAGGTCGACAGTGTCGGCGTCGTGACCGAAAGCCGAATTTATTGAACATCAGATCGTAGTCGATTGCATATTCGGATTGACATTCGACGACCAACGCCCTCGGTCTTTTGTCCCGAACGTAGCGGTGAGAGGAAGCACCCCAACGTGTTCTGGAAAAACTGAAAGCACGCGCACCAAGGCTCGCCATCGAACTCTCCATTGGATTAAATCCGTGTAATGTATCGGGCACCGTTCCTGGCGCTTACTTTACTGATTCAGCGATGCGGTCTGATCCGTGCGGCATCGTATGCAGGCCTGTCATCGCCCGGAAGAATGCCAGCAGCATCTGTTCTCGTGGCATGGCCTGGGCCACGTCGCCCTGCACGGCCATACCCGACCAGAGAGCATAAAGTCCGATGCCGATCTGCAACGGAGGCAAAGTTGGAAGTAGATCATAGCTCTCAACGAGATCCTCGATGAGGTCGCAAAACACCCGATAACAGGTCGCCTTCGTGGCATTATGGCGTTTGGCAAACGCCTCGTCCCGGCGGGCATGGAGCTGCAATTCGATCGACAGAAGCGACCATTCGGGCTCGGCGGCGATGTACGCAAGTCGCTCGGCCAGAATGCATAGCGTCTCTTCAATGGTGTCGCTGGCTGCCTCGTGCACAATCCGTCGCAAGAGCGAAACTTCCTCAAGGATGTGGATCTCCATCAGATCGACGAGAAGATCGTCCTTGCTCGAAAAATTCGAATAGAAAGCACCTTGCGTGCGCCCGGCGGCCGCGCAAATGCTACGGATCGAGATCGACGCGACGCCTTCCTGCACAATCGATGCGTGTGCGGCTTCCAAGAGCTTTTCGCGTGTCTGACGCTGGGTCTCTTTTCTGTTCGTCGGCATTTTATCTCCGCAAAGCAAACCGTGCTGGAACTTTTCTGAAGGTAAGGCATTCTTATCTCAGATATCAAGCGATATCTCAACCCGAGCAAAGTCGATATGGTTTCAAGATAGATTTGAGGCGATCATTTGAGCGAGTACGTTCCCTATCATGCAGATGTCGAAATTCGAGCAGATGATGAGGATGCCCTCACTGCTGAAATCCTCGACATAATGGCTGAATCGAACCGCAAGGCATTCGAGCGCCACCGCCATGCCGTCCGCGACGCGCATGCCAAAAGTCATGGTTTTCTCAAGGGTGAATTGGTTGTGCCGGAACTTCCTGACCATCTGTGCCAGGGATTGTTTGCGCGACCGGCCACTTACTCCGTGATCATTCGCCTGTCCTCCGCACCTGGCGACATTCACTCCGACACCATCCCGGCACCACGTGGCATGGCGATCAAAGTCATCGGCGTCGATGGCGATCGGCTGCTGGCCGACGATGCCGGGCACAATCAGGACTTTCTCCTCGTCAACATCCCGGTTTTGAGCTTTGGTACGATCAAGAAATACCGCCAGCTCGTCGGTCTCCTGGAAAAGAACGCAGAGAACCCGGCGTTCCTCCAGCGGGCCATGGCTGGTGTCGCCCGAGGCGTGGAGACGGCCGTGGAAGCGGTCGGCATCGAGCCAGGTGCGACCTTGAAGGGGTTGGCGCGCGATAATGCCCACTTGCTTGGCGAGACCTATCATTCGATGGCCGCGATCCGGTTTGGCGATTACATCGCCAAGATCAGCGCCGCGCCTTTGTCGGAAAACGTTCGCAATCTGACCGGTCAGGACGTCGGTGATATCGAGGACGGTACGATGCGCGATCTCGTCGTCGATCACTTCAGACAACAGGCCGCGGAATACGAACTGCGCGCCCAGCTCTGTCGCAGTTTAGACCATATGCCCGTCGAAGATGCCGCCGTGCTGTGGCGCGAGGAATTGTCTCCGCAACAGCCCATTGCAACGCTCCGCATTCCCGCTCAGGAGGCGTACTCCCCTGCCCGCCGGGTCTATGGTGACGATGTCTTATCCTTCAATCCCTGGCACGGGATCAAGGATCATCAACCGCTTGGATCGATCATGCGTATCCGCATTGCCGCATACGAGCGGTCGGCGGCACGCCGTCACGCGCTGAACGCGCAGCCCCGTTTAGAGCCGACATCGATCGACGAAATTCCGGATTGAATAATTCCTCATCGCCAGACAATTCATGAATGTCATGGAAAGGAGGCCAGCATGGCCGACACAGACGACACCCCACAGATCGACGAGACGCGTTTGCAAGCCATTCGGCGCAGGATCGAGGAGGTGGTCGGGGACGCCCCGCAACTCGCCAAGCTTGCGCTTGAGCAGATGGTCACAAAGCACAATCCCGATCTCAAGGGTACCGCAGGCTCCGCCGGTCGGGTCGGAGCCCAATCCGGCAATGTCTCCGAGCTGACGGCCATCGCCGATCTTAAGCCCGGTGGCGCCGACCGGCTTCGGCGCATTTTCAATCTGGTGAATGGCAATTTCGACGGCGCTCAGAAGGTTGGCACGCTGCACAACATGCGTTTCGTCTTCTTTGACAATGACACGCGCATCCTCTTCGCCACCGCCTATGATGGCGACTGGGATACCTATATCAACGACTTCGCCACCAAAATCCCGGATCTGATGGATCTGCTCTTCGCCTCCGTCGAGGGCTGGCCTGGCATCGCAAGCCCCAAGGTCAAGGACTTTATCGCCGAACATCAGATTACCGCGGCCGGATGGTTCGTTGCCAATCCGCAGGTCACCGTGGTCGATGTGCGGCGGCTGCAACGAATGGAGCATGCCGTCAATGAATTCCTAGACAAGGTGGGCTGAGTATGAACCTTCTCCAATCGATCAGGCAACGGTTTCGACGCGACAGCGTCTCTCTCGAGCTGGATGACATCCAGGCACTGATCCTCAGAAGCCGCCCCGAGCCTTATGTCGGCATCCACGCCATGCTCCACTTCGATGAGCCCGAGGGTGCAAGGGATCTTCTTGGTCGCCTTGCGCCTCACATTGCCTCGGCAGACAACTGGACCGACAATCTCGATTTCTGGATCGGCGCGGCACTGAGCTTTGAAGGTCTGAAGGCACTCGGCGTTCCGGACGCTCAACTCAACACCTTTCCCTTGCCGTTTCAGCAGGGTATGGCGGCCAGGCGTGAACAGCTTCGCGACTTCGGTCCAAATGCGCCTGAGCAGTGGGAGGACGTGTTCAAACCCGGAAACTGTCATCTAGCGTTGACTATATATGCCGTCGACGACGCGGCACTCGACAAGGCGCTGGCGACGGCGCGGGCAGAACTCGACAGAAGCAGCGGCGTCACGCTCCTCGGTGAGCATCGCTTCGGGGCACCTGATGGTGCTAAAAACCCGTTCGGGTTTCGGGATTCGATCTCGCAGCCGGCCGTCGAAGGCAGCGGGATTGATCCGCTTCCCGGCGAGGAGCGGCCGATCAAAGCTGGGGAGTTCATTCTTGGTTATGAAAGCGAAAACGGCCAGGAACTGGCCATGCCGCAGCCTGCGGTGCTCGGCAGGAACGGCACCTTCGTTGTCCTGCGCAAGTTCCAGAGCCGCGTCGGATGCTTTAATGCGTTCCTCAAGGCCCATGGTGAGACTGAAGAGAAACGCGAGCTCCTTGCTGCCAAAATGTTCGGTCGCTGGCGATCTGGCGCCCCGCTCATTCTGTCGCCGGATCACGACGATCCGCATCTCGGCAATGATCCACAACGCAACAATGACTTCAATTTCAAGGATGATCCGAAGGGACGCGTCGTACCCCTTGGCTGTCACATGCGCCGGCTCAATCCGCGCGACTCCGAGCTGACCCTGCTGACCGACGTCAACATCCATCGCATCATTCGCAGATCATCGACGTTTGGTCCGGTCTATTCAGAGGATGTCACGCCGCAAGATGACGGCAAGGCTGACCGGGGAATTTTCTTCATCTTCATCAGCGCGCGGGCCTATGACACGATCGAGTTCATGCAGCAGGAATGGATCAACCGGGGTAACTTTGTCGATCTCGGGGAAGAGCGAGATCCGATCGTGGGATTGCACGAAGAAGATGGCCAGTTCACCATTCCGCAGACTCCGGTTCGTAAGCGGGTCGACGGCGTTCAGACCTTCAACGTCATGAAGGGCGGCGAATATCTGTTCATGCCAAGTCTTTCAGCGCTCAAGTGGATCGCTGATGCCGGATGGAAAAGGCAGCCGGCAGATGCCTCTGCGCAATGACGGATATCGGCAATCAGGCCGCACCCTGGATGGATATCGAGGAATTCACCCTGGCTGCTCGCGGAATGGTGTTCTCGGGCCTGGCGTGCGGGCCGAAAGAAGGGGAAACTGTCCTTCTCCTTCATGGCTTCCCGCAATTCGCCGACGGCTGGGTGAAGGGGCGTTGTCACGTTGTTCGTGGCTTAACGGTTGACGGATAACCGGACGTGATGAGCACGCCGACTATGAGCTACAAGAACCACCGTTTCCCACCGCATATCATCGCCCATGCCGTCTGGCTGTATTTCCGGTTCCCGTTAAGCCTGCCGCTGGTGGAAGAAATGCTGCTGGAGCGCGGCATTGTCGTGTCCTACGAAACGATCCGGCGCTGGGGCCGGAAAT
>NZ_QLNF01000089.1:5226-6103 GCF_003261015.1 Agrobacterium sp. MS2
AGCTGGGCGGAAGTGGCAGTGGCGCTCGCAAAAGCCGGCTATCGCGCGATCGCCATCGATCAACGCGGCTATTCGGCAGGTGCGCGGCTCGAAACAGTACGCGATTACGCGGTGGATGACCTTGTCGCCGACGTGCTCGCAATCGCAATCGCTCTTGGTCTGGAGCGGTTTCATCTGGCCGGTCATGACTGGGGCGGTATCGTCGCCTGGAGCCTTGCAGCCAGATATCCGGATCGGCTTCAGTCGCTATCGATCGTTTCGACACCGCATGTCGATGCACTGCTGGAGGCCCGCCGGACCGACAGGGATCAAAAGCGGCGCTCACGCTATATCACTGTTTTTCGGCTTCCCTTCCATGTCGCGGAATGGCTGCTCTTGCGACGTGGCGCCAGCGCGCTGAAGCGAGTATTCAAGGACAAGCTGCCGAAACCGCGTCTCGATGATTACGTATCCCGCTTGTCACAGCCCGGCGTGCTGACGGGTGGACTGAGCTGGTACCGGGCACTCGATCTTCACATCCGCATCGGCAGGATTAACGTGCCCACCGTATTTATCTGGGGAAGCAACGATCAGGCGCTTGGCCGGGCCGCGGCGGAAGCGACAAGCGCGCATGTCAACGCTTCCTATCGCTTCGTCGAACTGCAAGGAGGCTCTCACTGGCTGCTGGAAGAGTCTCCAGAGGTCGTTGCCGAAGCGCTCATCGATCACCTCAAGGCTAATGCGCCATCGAACGTGAAATTTTCACCTCAGATATCAAGCGATATGTGACTTATTCGCCACCAATTGTCACGAACGTTCAGAAAGGCGTTGTCACGTTGTTCGACTGAGGCCGGACGAAGCGCTTTCAGTTAAACTCAGGCAGTTGCGCCGGTCACGG
>NZ_QLNF01000089.1:6113-6182 GCF_003261015.1 Agrobacterium sp. MS2
GAAAGGAGGCCAGCATGGCCGACACAGACGACACCCCACAGATCGACGAGACGCGTTTGCAAGCCATTC
>NZ_QLNF01000011.1:0-14159 GCF_003261015.1 Agrobacterium sp. MS2
GTCAACAATCGCAAGCTGACGGATCATGCGACCTTCTGGTACAAGGCGGCCGACCGGATCATCCGCGACAGCTTTATCGAAACACCGACGCAGTTCATCGTGCATTCTCTGCGCGAGGTGAACACGGAGCTTAAGAAGGGCCACTACTTCTTCTCGGACATCCGCAAGGAAGGCATCATTCTTTACGAGCTTGATGACGAGCCGCTCGCTGAGCCGAAGCTGCTGACGGCTGAAGAGCGTCTGGAGGTGGCGAGGGAGCATTGCCGGGAACGGTTCGAGGCAGGGACCGAGTTCTTTGTTCTGTCCGGTCACGCTCGCAACAGTGACTTTACAAAAAGAGCTGCTTTTCTTTTGCATCAGGCGATCGAGCAAGCTTATTCCTGCGTCCTTCTCACTCTGACGAACTACGGGCCTGCCTCCCATAACATCAAGTTCCTCCGCTCTCTTGCCGAGGAGCAGGACCTTCGGCTGGTCGACGCGTTTCCACGCGATCATCATCGGCAGCGGGCCTGGTTCAATACGATCAATGAAGCCTACGTGAAGGCTCGATATTCAAAACATTTCGAGATCAGCGAAGAGGCGCTTGTCTGGCTCGGTGAGCGCACCGCGCATCTGCTTGAGCTGGTAAAGGCCGTTTGCGATGAACATATCGAAAAGCTCGAACGTGACGTTCGAATGGGCCGGGGTGAAAGCGGCCACTGAACCTTGTAACAGCTTCCAGTCAGCTTCCGCCTCGTCACCGCAGCTTCCAAAGCCTCTGAGGCTACCGATTGGCTGATGTCGCTGGCTTAAAATCATCGTGACATGGCGGATGCGGCTTAGGCCGCATCCTTTTACCCTTTGCCAGTGACAATCGGTAAAGTCGTAAGATGCCTGTCGATGGCCTCGACAACATCATTGTGCATGGGAAGATTGGTCTTTTCGGTCTCCCATCTCTCCATAAATAGAGCGACGGTTTCCTTGGCTGTGTCGAGGACGAGCCTCTTGGGCAGGTTGGCTTTCGCGGATAGGTGCGCCAGCTCGTCCGTTGTGAAACCGTTAAAATCCTTCGTCCTGCTGAAGGTCAGCGCGGACTTGTCACTGGCGATATGCGGGATTGTGGACACGAAATCATAGGCTGGAGCGAGGCGGGCGTTGCGGCGATCAGGGTAGATTAGTGACCAGTTTTTCAGATGCATGTCGCCATTGCCAATCAGAACATTGAATGTCAGGCGGCGGATGAATTCGGCCATATCATCCTGATCGGATTCGGATGCGATCACCGATACCAGATTGCGGTAGCTGGCTTTCTTGTACTTGTCCTCAGGGTAGACGTTAAAAACCTGCGCGAAATCTTCGATATGGGTGATGCTGCCGTCCTCATTGCGATCGAAGCGCTCAATGACGAAGGCCTGTTGCCCGATCTTCTCAATCCCCTCAGGCAGGTTTCCGATTGATCGCACATCGATCAGCCCGATCGCTGGCACGTTGATCCCGACCATTCTGGCAAGGCTCATCATCGAGAATTCGTTTTCCGGGACGTTGGCAAACTCGCGAGAGGGGAGTTTGACGATCCAGCTGCCGCCGACGCCGCTTGTGGGAATGGTGAGGCTGTTTTCACTTTGTACCGCCGAGAATTTGAGCTGCACACCTGCCAATGAAAACCGCATGGCATCTTCGGCAGCTTCCCTGGCGGCTTCGCCTTCAAGGACGTTTTGCGCGTCACTCGGCCATTCTTCTCCGTCTACCGGGACGACGGTGACAGCGCCAGGAAGGTCCTGGCCGAGAACCCATAAGAGGAAGAACTCGCGCTCGATATGGATGTCTGCCTTCTCAGCCAGGTACCGGCGCAGATGCCCCTCAGGCAGAAGGTTTGAGAAGTAAGGCATCAGCTTGATTTTGTATGGCTGGAAATCCGTGATCAGTTCGCCGAAACCATCCTTGAACTGCAGGCCGAGCATCGGTCTATTTGGGTTTTCGGCATAGGCGTCGTTGAAGGCGAACAGCGTCTTTTCGGCTCCGACATAGGTGATCGTACCGATCTCTTCACCATAGAGGCGCACACTCAGTACGGATATATCAGGCATCGTCATCCTTCTCATCTAACGAGTAGGCTGGACGGTTGGCATTCCGTTGTTCGCTCGTGGGCTCGAAATGGGCGATCTGGTTGCGAAGCGCCCTCATGCTGTTGGTCGCGTTCAATATGCCCGTCCGGTGCTCAGTCAGTTTGGCATGATCAATCGTTTGGCGCAGGGAGCGGAGATTGTCTAAGAACCGCGTGTCGATCTGCATACGCTGGAGTGATGCCATGGCTTTGCGCAGTTCATCCAGCTCCGGTAAGGTCGGGGCCTCGATTTGAAGGGTGCGGATTGCCTTTTGCAGCCGATGCATTTCCTTGCCGATCGCGGGCGCCTGAATCACCGTGCGATCAGTCGTTTGGCGGGTGATCGATTTGATCGCAGGCACCGCCTTACGCGGTAGCAGGGCAATCTCCAGATCCAATGCGCTGGCGATCGCGACGAGGCTCGAAAGGCGCAGATCAACACTGTTGGACTCGATCCGCGAAATCTGCGCTTGCGGGACGCCAGCCAGCCGGCTCAACTCGCGTTGGCTGAGCTGTTTGGCCTCTCTGGCTTCACGTAAGCGGTCCGCGATCTCTTGAGTTTCGTATCTCATTGATATTTATATCTGCATCATTTTTCGTGTTTTGATGTCTTTTACGATATCAGATTTATGGCGTGACCGCAATTTGATGTCGTAAAATATATAATGTTGCAGGTTTGATGTTTTATTCGATATCAAGTACAGGTCGCCCATCACACCTAGCCTGCCGGGCTGGCTGTCAACCGCTGTCTGGTCATGCTGCAGGAGCCTTATTAGGCTGCTTGGGCTGACCGCGCAGGAACGGCAACAGGTGCTGCTGAACATGCTGCTTGGCACAAAAAAGCGGCGGACGGATGCGCAGATGCTTTGGGACTTGCTGCGGCGTCAGCTGCCGCGGATGGCGCTGTGTGGTGCCGATCGTCAACTGCTTGAGGATTCGCTCAAAGGGAGATCATGGATGAGACCGGCTGAGCGTCTGCTGGCGGAAGAAGGAATGTGTCCGACCGCGTCCGGTCCTAGTCGGCATGTTCAGTCGTTGTGCTGCGAATACGCGTGACGAACAGGTTGCCCGCGCTTGCCGACCCCGGCTTCTCGCTGCCGCCTTTTGAAAAGGCACAGGAAAAAGCCCGGCACAATGGCCGGGCTTATGCTGTTGCTGTCCGGGTGGATCAGAACTTTACGCCGAGGCCGACGCGGATTGCATGCTGGTCGACATCCGCGTTGATTGCAGCGCCACCGAAGTTGAAATCCTTGTCGCCGAAGTCGGTGTAACGGTACTCAACGCGTCCGAACACCATGTCGGTAAACGCATAGTCGAGACCAACGCCGACGGTGTAGCCGTTGAAGGTTTCCTTCACGTCGGCAATGCCCGGGACTTCCGCATAGCCGCGAGCATAGGCCCAGCCTGCGGTACCGTATACCAGGGCACGGTCAAATGCGTAGCCGACGCGGCCACGAACCGAACCCTGCCAGTCGAACCCGTAGTCAAAGCCCGTGCCGAGAATGGTGGCGGAATCATCGCCCCAGTTCTTTTCGAAGTCAGCCTCGAGGCCGACGACCCAGCTGTTGCCAAGGTCATAGTTGAAGCCGACGAAACCACCGGCAAGAGCGCCGTCGAAGTCTGCGGACGTTTCGCCGGGAAGGCCGACGATCGAAGCGTCATTGTTGTTCCAGCCGTAACCGGCCTGGACACCGGCGGTAAATCCGGTCCAGCTGAACAGCGGCGCAACCTCTGCAACCGGGGCTGCAGGAACTTCTGATACGGCATCGGCCGCCATTGCAGTCGATGCCGCAAGCACGAATGCGATAGTCGATACGAATTTCTTCATAGTCTCTGAACTCCCTTACATGAGAGATCATTCATATGCCTTTTGCCTGAAAAATGATGTAACCTTTGTGCAACGCCTGCGATCTGCGCAGCAGTCTGCATAAATTCGAGGCTGCCCGGGCGCGGCCGGAAGCCCAGTGCAATCGCGCTCGTCATTTTGACTTTTTCGGAGCGCGCGGCGCCGATGTCTTCGCAAGGCCAAGGCCGTCAGCCAAGCTGACGGTCGATTGTAGCCTTGTCGATGACCGACCAGACCCTGCGGATTTTTGCCTGTTCGAACTCAAAATGCTGTGGCATAACGCTTCGCCCAACGGGAGCCAAAGGAGCAGCTAGAAATCGTCCGCACGATGCTCAGAAAAACACCAGTTGCGCGCTTGGCATTATTGTGAGCCACGGACAACAGATCGGCAGCGTTGGGAAGAAAGCTGTCGGATAGTCATTTCTGAACGTCTTTCTCGGCAATGGATGCATAGGCCAGTGCGAGCCCGCCGCCGCCGAGGAGATTTCCGATCGTCGAAGCAGTGACGTTGGCGATAACGGCATGTCCGGTGATGGCAGAAGATGTGTCCGAAACGAGATAGGCGTAGGGCATCAAAAACATATTGGCGACGGAATGCTCGAGCCCGAGAGCCACGAAAGCTGCGACAGGTAGCGAAAGTCCCGCCAGTTTTTCCACCGTCGTTTTGCCGCTGGCTGCCAGCCAGACGGCAAGGCATACGAGGAAGTTGGCGAGGATGCCGCTTACAACAGTGGCGAAGAAGCTTTTATAGACCTTGACCGTTCCCAGTTCCACCAGTGCCGCCCCCACCTTCCCATCGCCGGAACTATGAAGGTCCGCACAAAGCGCGACCACAACCAGTAGTAGGGAGCCGAAAAGATTGCCGACATAGGCGAGCGCGAGCGCGCCTGTCGCCTCCTTCAATGGAACACGGCCCAATGCGCACGGGCCGATTATGAGTGTGTTGCCCGTGAATAATTCTGCTCCAGCTAATTGAACAGCAGCCAGGCCGATCGTGAACACCGCGCCCGCAAGGAGTTGGGCCACGCCGAAGGGCAGAACGGAGGCTCCGGCAAGAACGGTGATTGAAAAAAGCCCTGCGAACCCGATGTAGACACCGGCAAGGACGCCGAGCGTGAGTATTGTTCTCGCTGGCATACTAGCCTTGTCACGCATGGTCTCAAAGACGTCGTCTGTCAGCTCGGCGGGCGTCGGGAAGGATGTCATGGGCCGAGGACCCTTACCGGAATTGATTTCGCCGCCGGGGTCTTGGCGTTCTTTTCATGATGGGAGAGCGGAATGAGGACGTTACATTCCGGAAAGTAGGAAGCGCACGTTCCCGACGGAATGTCGTAGTCGATCACCTGAAGATTATGGATCTTCCTTGCAATTCCATCATCCGCCACTGTTTCCAGCCCGATAAACGCGTTCTCCTGGACGCCTAGTCGGATACGGTCGTCACGGTTCATCATCACGAT
Source organism: Agrobacterium sp. MS2 (assembly GCF_003261015.1). Taxonomy (NCBI): domain Bacteria; kingdom Pseudomonadati; phylum Pseudomonadota; class Alphaproteobacteria; order Hyphomicrobiales; family Rhizobiaceae; genus Agrobacterium; species Agrobacterium sp. MS2. The sequence goes on from NZ_QLNF01000011.1 coordinate 5,387, forward strand.
CATCCGCGACTTGTGTATGCCCCGAAGCCGGTCATCATATCCGTAGACCGTTGTGTTGAACTGATCGTTGGAGCGCAGGGTTATCAAGCGAAGAACGTCGTTATCCTCATCTCCAGGGAAACCCGCGAACAGCGCATGGGGCAGCTTGAAATTGGCTTTCCCGGTGTCGGTTTCCCATTCACGATGACGCGCGGCGACAGGACGCGGAAATCCGCCCGGCGTATCCAGCCTGTGGTTGAAATCCCTGAACATGTCGGGATAGGTCGCCTCTATCGCGTCTCTGACCAGAGCATAGTTCCCGGCCCATTCATCCCACGGAACGGCGGGGTTTGGCGTGAGCGAATGCTTGGCAATTTCCGCAACAATGCGAGGTTCTGAAAGAAGTGTATTGGCAGCCGGTTTGTATTTGCCGCGCGATGCATGGATGCAGGTGGTTGAATCCTCCATCGTCACGATTTGCGGGCCACATGTCTGTTCATCGATTTCAGACCGTACCAATGTCGGTAGAATATAGGTCGTGCCAGCAGTGACGATATGCGAGCGATTGAGCTTTGTTGCGATCTGCACGGAAAGATCGAGCCCTCGCCATTTTTCTTCCATCAGGCCGCGTTCAGGAATTGCGCGAACGAAGTTCCCGCCCAGGCCGATAAAGGCGTTGATATTTCCGGCAATGATCTCCTCACATGCTTCTACCGTGTTCAGCCCGTCCTCGCGCGGTGGGTCGAAACCGTAGAGTTCAGCAAGCCGGTCAAGCGGTACGAGGGCGGCTTTTTCGGCGATGCCGACCGTTCGCTGCCCCTGCACGTTCGAGTGGCCGCGCACTGGGCAGATGCCGCTGCCCTGGCGTCCGATATTGCCGCGCATCAACAGCAGATTGACCAGCATCTGCACGTTGGAAACGCCGTAGCGGTGCTGAGTGAGCCCCATCCCGTAAATGGCGATGGCGGATTTTGCCTTTGCATATGTCCGAGCGGCCGCCTCAATTGCATTTTTTGGCTGGCCGGAAATCCGGGTGATGTCCTCCCACGGCGTGGAGCGGACCATCGCCGCAAAGGCGTCGAAGCCGGATGTGTGGGATGAGATGAAGTCTATATCGAGCACCCGCGCTCGGCCCGCCATCTCAGCGTCGGCATCCCACTCCAGCAGGAACTTTGCCATACCCATCATTACGGCAATATCGCCCCCTGCGCTTACCTGGTAATATTGCGTGGCGATCTGTGTTGGTTTGCCCGCCAGCATCTGGGACGGCCGTTGCGGATTGGTGAACTCCTCCCAGCCCCTTTCTCGCAAAGGGTTGAACACGATGACAGGAACATCGCGTTCGCGTACCGCCTGAAGGGAATGCAGCAGGCGGGGGGCATTCGTCCCAACATTCTGCCCGAAGGACAGGATGCAGTCGGTGTGATCGTAATCTTCAAGTAGCACGGTTCCGACCGGCGTCCCGATACTCTCCGGCAATGCCACTGACGTCGTCTCGTGGCACATGTTCGAACTGTCGGGCAGGTTGTTGTTGCCATACATCCGTGCAAGGAGCTGATACATGTAGGATGTTTCAAGCGACGCGCGCCCTGAGGCGTAAAAGACCACAGACTTGCGGTCATAGACCTTCAGTCTCGACCCGATGTCGGCAAAGGCCTCCTCCCAGCTGACGGGCAGGAAACGGTCGCTAGCGGCGTCATAGCGCATAGGATGCGTGAGGCGTCCGGCGTTTTCGAGGTCGAAGTCGGGCCATTCCAGCAACTCCGTCAAGGTGTGTCTCGCGAAGAACTCCGGATCGGCGCGCTTGGAGGTCAAATCCCAGAAGGTGGCCTTGGCGCCGTTTTCGCAGAACTCGCCAAAATGAGGTTTCCCCGGCTTTGCCCATGCGCAACTTGTGCACATATAGCCACCAGTTTTGTTGTGGTCGGTCATAAGGCCCGGCACGGTTTTTATCGCATGTTGGGGTAAGGCGTTTTTGACCAGCGACCCTACGGAGCCCCAGCCACCCGTTGGCGCGTCATATTTATGGTAACGAACTGTCCGCTTCACGATAATCTCCCTGATGTTCGGGATTACTTTTTGCGCGCCAGATTGAGAAACGCTTCGGAAGCCCTCACCAGATCTTGCTGGGGAACGTCGGCGCGGACGATTTTGCCCCGCTCGATGCCGCCCTTTTCACCATCTTCCGGTGTATGGCCAGCGTTTTTTTCGGCGGTATCATCGTAGGTCTCGACTTCTATAATGCGGCGATCCACCCCGATTTCCTGCAGGTATGCGATAGCGCGTCTTGCGCCTTCCTCATGTTGGAAGAGGCCAGTAACGATTGGCATCGTGTCGTCCTTTCTCGGTTCCCGGTCCCATGGTCAACCACGTGTGCGCCGCATCGTTCCTTCACATCGGGGATCACGAGTTGTTGATTCGAATGTGAGTGAGCGGAGGAACGCATCAAGCGGAGCTAGGCCCTTGACTTGATTGACATGGCGGGCCTGACTGCGAGCTTTTATGTGCAACGCGCTCTTGTGCGAAAGGATGACGATCGTTTTTGTCTGCAGAAGATCGTCCGCTTTGCCTACGTAAAAATTCTGTCACCCGGCCCCTTCATAGCGGTTGTTGCTTCCCTGGAAGATGGCGCCGGCGGTGCGGGTTTTACCTGTCACGCATTCGCCGCGATCTGATCCGCAAGATGCTGTTGAAATCCCGGCGGCCACCAAGCGGCGCCTGCGACTTGAAGACGAGCGAGCGTGGATTGTCCTGACCGAGAGCAATCGTTTTGTCTGGCCGGGACCGGACGTCAGGGCAATCGAAAACGAAAGCGGCTATTATGGAGCGATGCCACCAGCTCTGCTCGAAGAAGTCATGCGCCGGTTTGTCGAACAGGCTCGAGCGCAACGTCACCGAGCGATGGCTCGAAGCGAGTAGCCGGTGCGTGGCGGTGGGCATGTCGTTGCCACTGGATTTTGTTCCCGCCATTTCCCGTTCGTTCGGTCGTTGCGATCGTGATTTGGCCCAACTTTGACCTGAGTGCATCGCGTTGGTTTACCGTACCGCACAAGGGTGACCCTCAGGGCGGAAATCGCCGATGGCGGCATTCAGGCAATCTGACGTTCGATCGCAGCCTTGTCGATGACCGACCAGACCCTGCGGATTTTTGCCTGTTCGAACTCGTAGAAAACGTGTTCGCAGAACTCAACCTTCCTGCCGTCGACAGGGAGGCCCATGAAGGTTGCCCTGGGCGTGCAATCGAACGTAAGCCGGGCGGCAATCCGGGTCGCGTCGCTGACAAGGATCTCTGCCTCAAAACGCAGATCGGGAATATCGGCAAAGTCCGTGACCAGCATGTCGCGATATCCCGACAGCCCGAGCGGCCGGCCATTGTGTTCGACACTGTCGGCGACGAAGGTGCCGAGTTCATCGAAGGCCTGGCGGTTGAGGCAGTCGAGGTAAGCGAGATAGATGTCGTTGAGTGTTTGCAAGTTGTCTTCCTCTACCGGCATGATGCGTACGGCAGTTTTCGACTTGGCGGATCATAACGGCGCTGGTCAAGTTGTGATGAGCTCGCACCTGCCATCATCTAGCCGGTAAAACCCATCCTGCGGAACGGGCAGTTCGAGAATCTCTGCCTTCGAAAGTCCGAGAAAAACACCGCGAAGGATCCGCCCAAACAGACCATGGGAAATGGCAATGGCCGGATGCCGGACATCTAATCTCCACGACATCGCGCGCTTGCAGGCGTTATCGAAACTTTCGCCGTCCGGCGCCCTGAAATACCAGCCGAATGAGTCGGACCCGTCAAGGTGGCCGGGAAATTCGCTATCGAACTCAAAATGTGTCATGCCGTCCCAGGAGCCGGTCGTGACCGCCACGAGCCGTTCGTCGTCGACAGACGGCAGCGGTACCATTGCCTGTACCCGCTCTGCGGTCTGGCGCACGCCCCCGAGCGGACTGATCTGAATCTGGAACAACTGGTCATCGTTGCATAGCGCGTCGCGGAGTAGGCGAGCCACCTGCTCGATGCCACGTGGCGTCAACGGTGAACCCAGTTGCCTCTGAAACCGGCCAAGAGAGTTCCAGACAGTCTCGCCGTGACGAAGGAGGTAAATAGTCGGTAGAACCACGCTCGTTTCATCCCGCACGTTCGTTATCGATTGCTTCACCCGAACCAATATGGAAGCTGCCCGATCGCAGCGCATTGATGACCGATTGCAAAGCTTGACCCTTGTCCATGCCTGACATTGACAGGACATGGTGCTCGAAGGCGCCGAGATCGGCAAACTGGGCGTGAAGGCCGGCGACGACGTCAGGATCGCTGAGGCTGTCGCCACCGCGGGCCTGACAGCGATCGATTGCCTCTGCCGCTGTTGTGCGCAGCACGATGTAATGTAGCGGGCACGCAAGCGCCAGGAAGGCAGGCAGCCAGTCCGGTCGCACGACGCCGTCGAGGATGACGAAGTAGCCGTCTTTGGCGTAACGACCGGCAACGCCGGCGGCGATCTGCATGATCATGCGGTTCTGCTGATGGGATTGCGGTAGCCAGGGATCGATGCGGCCATGCTTGATATATCCCCACAGATCATCGCTATGGAAATGCACCTTTGGCACGCCGGGCAAGTGCGCCAGCATTTCGGCGATTGTCGACTTGCCAGAGCCGGGATGGCCGGAGAGAAGCAGGATATGGCCGCCCAGATCGTCCGTCATGTTCCTTTACTGACCTCTGGTAGGCATAAAGCGGCTGATGATGTGATCATTGTATTATCGATGTTGCCAACCTGGCGTACTCTATATTGGCATTGGCCGGCACGCAGGCAATGAATCGTCCTATCTGGCAAAGCCTATCACGAGATAAGCTGACGCCAGAAGCAGGGTGACGATTGTGAAGAATATCAATCCCGCCGCCAGTTCATCGAACCGGCCGTCGCGTTCATTGCGGTCCCAGTCGTAAGCCATAGCCAACCTCCATCGTTGCTAACCTAAGAGTGGTCCGGCATGGTTAATGTAATCCTAACGGCGATAGGCTGAATGTTGTCGGGTATGATTTGGTGGCTGGGCGTTGGTGACTGATTTCATCGCGAGATTGGTTGAAACAGAGGCACAGAAGTAATACCATCTTCTACGCCGGTATTACGGGAGTTTGAGATGGCAACAACGGTAACGGCCAAAGGGCAGGTCACCATTCCAAAAGCCGTACGTGAGCTTTTAGGGATTTCGCCAGGAAGCTCGGTCGATTTTGTTCGGGCCCCCGATGGAAGGATAGTTCTCGTCAGGGCAGACAAGAAACAGCCACTCACGCGTTTCGCCAAGCTGCGCGGACATGCTGGTGAAGGTCTGGGTACCGACGCCATCATGGCGCTGACCCGTGGTGACGAGTGACGCTTGTCGATACAAATGTCCTGCTTGATCTTGTGACGGACGACCCGGTTTGGGCCGACTGGTCGATTGAGCAGCTCGAACTGGCGAGCGTTTCGGGTCCGCTGTTCATCAATGACGTTGTCTACGCGGAACTGTCTGTTCGATATGAGCGGATAGAAGAACTTGATGCTTTTGTTGATCAGGCGGGGTTGAAGTTCAGCCCTTTCCCTCGCGCGGCGTTATTTCTGGCGGGAAAGGCCTTTACCAGATATCGCCGCGGTGGCGGTACCCGTAACGGTGTTTTGCCTGACTTTTTTATAGGCGCCCACGCGGCAATACAAAACCTTCCCTTGTTGACGCGAGATGTGGCTCGTTATCGATCGTATTTTCCAGCGGTCGCTCTGATCTCGCCTGAAGCGTAGGAATGCGCGAGCCTTAGCATTTGTGATTACTCACCGGTTTCAGGGGCGGTTTCGGCTCTGGTGCCGCCGGTCAGGCGAGCTGCAACGCTTTCAACCGGCAGGTTTGACAAGGCTGATTTCGGTTTTGCTGTCGAGGACGATATGCAGGTCGCGGATCATGCCGGCTGCCTGCAGCAGAGCGTTTCGCACTTCCTCATCGCTGCGCCATCCACGTTCTACCGAGAGTGCAACGGTGTGGAGGTCAACGAGACTGTCACGGCCGGCGCCGGATGGAATACCGATTGTTTCGCGCATGTCGCGAATTGTTGTGAGCGCGCGTTCGAGCATACGGCGCTTCTGATAGCCGTCGAGATGGTCGAGCAGGTTGGCATCACGGATGAGCTCGGCAATGAGACAGTTGGTCTGGGTCATGGTATGAGGTTGCCGGGACGGCCGGCTGGCGTCAACAGAAGTCCTGCAGCGCTGCCTTGGACTGCGGTTTTGGGGCTTTACTGTGATGCCAGTCCCAAAGGGCGGAACGCGGGGTGAACAGGGTTATCCGCTATAATCATAATAGATTATGGATGGAATATTATGTATTTATGCGATATTTCTAATGTATATAATTAAGGTTACTGTAAGTGCCGGTGTAGTAATTTATCTGGCAATGTTGAAGAAAACAATAGTTGTACGGTAAGATAAGAGATAGAGGTTCACGATGTTCAGGTCCGCACGCGATTTCGGCGATGCTATCAAGGAGAAACGCAAATCTCTTGGCTGGACGCAAACCGGGCTTGCTGCCCGTTCCGGAACGGGTGAACGACTTCATCGTCGAGCTTGAATCGGACAAGCCGAGTTGCCAGCTCGAAAATGCCCTGATCGTCGCGCGCACCGTCGGCATTGAGATCGGCGATCTCAAGACGGTCCAGGCTGTGCCAGCCGCGCCGGACGATGACCTTGGCTTTTTGCCGATGTTTGGTGCTGATCGATGACAACCATCTACTACGAGACCTTGCCTGTCGCCCATCTGACTTTTGATGGCGAATGGACGTTGGACTATGATCCGGGCTGGGAAGCGCGCCGCACGGCCTTTCCGGTGTCGCTCACCATGCCGCTGCGCTCCGGGCCCGTGGGTACTGCCAAGCTGCTGCCCTGGCTTGCCAATCTGCTTCCAGAAACACATCTTGCCTAGATCGGACAACGCCTCAAGGTTTCTCCGCAGGACATTGTCGGTCTGCTTGGTCATATCGGACGTGACACGGCGGGAGCGCTGTCGATCGGCGAACCGCGTAAAGCGGGTGTCAACCTCCAGCCCGTGCCGGATGAGCAGGCACTGGAGCGTATTCTGGATGAACTTCCTGCCAAACCTTTTCTGGTCGGAGAGCGCGGTGTTTCCATGTCGCTTGCGGGCGTCCAGGAGAAACTGCCGGTGTATGTCGACGGGCACGGCCATATTTCAGTTCCGGTTGATGGGACGCCATCAACGCATATTCTCAAGCCGGATACGAAACGCCTTGCGGGGAGCGTGGAGAACGAAGCCTTTTGCCTGTCGCTTGCGCGTGCCTGCGGTCTGGAGGCTGCCGAGGCGACAATCGGAGTAGCTGGCAAGCGACGTTATCTTCTCGTGAAACGCTATGATCGCTTTACCGACTTTCAAGGGGAGATCCGCAGGTTGCGCATCAGGAGGATCTTTGCCAGTTAACGGGACATTTCCCGTCGCAGAAATACGAGCGATCCTCGACCGGCCGCGGCGTGACCATGAAGATGATGTTTGACGCCGTCAGCGATCTTGTTTCTCCTGGCGAGCGGTTGAAACTTCTCGACGCGGTGATCTTGAATGTCCTGATCTGCAATTCGGATTCGCATGCGAAAAATTACTCGATCCTGATCGGTGCCGGTGGGTCCGCGAAGATGGCTCCTCTCTATGACCTTATGTGCGCAGCCGCTTATCGGCAGGTCGATCAAAGTCTGCCTCAGGGGATTTCTGGCCGGTTCCATGCGCCTGACCTGCGACGTGCCGATTGGCAGGCACTGCTGATGACGTTGGACTGAGCGGTGCATCAAACGTTGACGGGTGGAGGAGCTCGCAGAACTGGTCAGCGTCGGATGCGATGCGGTGGCACAGGAGGTTTCTGGTTCGGCCAGCGATCCGACGAGAGGGGTCGAGCGGCTTACGCATAGCGTTCGAAAGCGGTGTCGAAGAATCCAGGATCGATTAGGTGGTCGATGAGCTGGAGCCCGACCCGAGCCCATTCGCTCGTTTTCTGAGCGCATAGCGATATGGTCCGTCTACCGAAAAGTTCCTCTCTGGTCACGCATGAAAAAGCCCGCCCTTCTTGGTCCTTCGCGTTGGCGCGTACGGACGACTTCTTTCAAGACGGTTTCGGAACCGCATGAACGACCGATTTGGAGGCGCGACGACGCTGCTTCTCGTCCGGCCATCGCGGTAGTCGAGCGCGTTGGGCCCACGCGTCGAAGCAGGCATGGCCGTTGTGCAGAAAGCAGGCTTTGGTGATAAATCCTAACTCGACAAGATTGGGTAGGCGAATGCCTCGGACATCCGGCGACGCAGTCCTGTTCTACGGCCACTAGAGTGTCAGTTGCTCCAACCAGTCTGAAACCGGTCAAATCGGACTTCACTGATGGGCTGTCCCGACGGGTCGAGTCTAATCGAGCGAAGCACGAGGTTCAGGTTGGGAGAGTAACCCTCAACGACATCACGACTCTCGCGCTTCCATGTTTGCGATTTGCTCCAACGCCTGTCGCGGGGAGGTTTGTCTTTTCGTCGACCGCTGGCCGATCACGTCGGCTCGCTCCCTCAGCCCGCGCCGTTCGGAAAAAGTACCGGTAGTCCAGCGTGGGATCCTTGAGCCTGGAGCGGTCGAGGCTGCCGTGATGACCGGAATTCGGGTTCTTTGCTTTCTCAAAGTTTGTTCCAAACGCTACTTGCCTAATCACCTGTCCGCCCGTTGACTTGTTCTCTTGTTCTCTTGTTCTCTTGTTCTCTTGTTCTCTTGTTCTCTTGTTCTCTTGTTCTCTTGTTCTCT
>NZ_QLNF01000090.1:0-2587 GCF_003261015.1 Agrobacterium sp. MS2
GTCAACAATCGCAAGCTGACGGATCATGCGACCTTCTGGTACAAGGCGGCCGACCGGATCATCCGCGACAGCTTCATCGAAACACCGACGCAGTTCATCGTGCATTCTCTGCGCGAGGTGAACACGGAGCTTAAGAAAGGCCACTATTTCTTCTCGGATATCCGCAAGGAAGGCATCGTTGTCTATGAGCTTGATGGCGAGCCGCTCGCTGAGCCGAAACTTTTGACGGCTGAAGAGCGTTTGGAGGTGGCGAGGGGCCATTTTAAACAGCGCTACGCAGAGGCTGTTGCTTTCCATGTGACCGCCGGCATCCAAGCCAACATGGTCAATTCAGGCGACAATGTATGGAGGAACCTCGCGGCTTTCAGTTTGCACCAAGCGCTCGAGCAATCATACTCTTGTGTATTGTTAACCCTTACGAACTACGGGCCTGCCTCCCACAACATAAAGTTCCTCCGCTCTCTTGCCGAGGAGCAGGACCTTCGGCTGGTCGACGCGTTTCCGCGAGATCAACATCGTCAACGAGCGTGGTTTAACACGGTCAATGAAGCCTATGTGAAGGCTCGATATTCGAAACATTTCGAGATTAGCGAAGAGGCGCTTGTCTGGCTCGGTGAGCGCACCGCGCATCTGCTCGAGCTGGTAAAGGCCGTTTGCGATGAACATATCGTAAAGCTGGAATGTGACGTTCGAATGGGCGGGCGCGAAAGCAGTTGATGACGGCCAGGTGCCGGAGCAGGTTCTAGTCGTGCCCCTTATAGTGGGGCATTTGCGGCGGCTTTTCATTTAATCGACCCAATGGATTCCAGTGCATCAGGGCGGAACGCGCGGAGAACAAGATTATGCCGCTATAATCGTGATATATTATGGTTAAATATCATGGATTTATGTGATGTTTCTCATTAGGAAAATTAGGATTATTGTGGGTGCCGGTGTAGTAGTTTATCTGGCAATGTTGATGAAACAATAGTCTCCTTATACGAGTAAAAGACCTTTGCTCCCGGTGGGTGCGATCCCACACAAATTCCCGATCGGGATGATTTGGTGCGATCAAGTGAAAAACTTACCGATCGGGAAGCGATGCGTTTTTTTTGAAACGTCCTGTACGGTAAGACAAGAGATAGAGCTTCACGATGTTCAGGTCCGCACGCGATTTCGGCGCCGCTATCAGGGAGAAACGCAAATCTCTTGGCTGGACGCAAACCGGGCTTGCTGCCCGTTCCGGAACGGGTGAACGCTTCATCGTCGAGCTTGAATCGGGCAAGCCGAGTTGCCAGCTCGAAAAAGCCCTGATCGTCGCGCGCACCGTCGGCATTGAGATCGGCGATCTCAACACGGTCCAGGCTGTGCCGGCCGCGCCGGACGATGACCTTGGCTTTTTGCCAATGTTTGGTGCTGATTGATGGCAACCATCTACTACGAGACCTTGCCTGTCGCCCATCTGACTTTTGAAGGCGAATGGAGGTTGGACTATGATCCGGGCTGGGAAGCACGCCGCACGGCCTTTCCGGTGTCGCTCACCATGCCGCTGCGCTCAGGGTCCGTGGGTGCTGCCAAGCTGCTGCCCTGGCTTGCCAATCTGCTTCCGGAAACACATCTTGCCGAGATCGGCCAGCGCCTCAAGGTTTCTCCGCAAGACATTGTCGGTCTGCTTGGTCATATCGGACGTGACACGGCGGAGGCGCTATCGATCGGCGAACCGCGGAAAGCAGGTGTCAACCTCGAGCCCGTGCCGGATGAGCAGGCACTGGAGCGTATTCCGGATGAACTTCCTGCCAAACCTTTTCTGGTTGGAGAGCGCGGTGTTTCCATGTCGCTTGCGGGCGTCTAGGAGAAACTGCCGGTGTTTGTTGACGGGAACGGCCGTATTTCAGTTCCGGTTGATGGGACGCCATCCACGCATATACCTGGAGCCGGAGCCACCTGTGGGGCGGTTCAGTAAAGCCTTTTTTCTGCCCGTCCTTCGGGAGTTTATCGCGCGCCGTCGGTGGTCCAGCGAGGCTCATCGCTCCCGTTAAAGAGCCGGGTTATTCCCGGTAACTCAACCAGACAAAGCGGGCACATCCTTAATATTCACGTTTGACGCGTCACATTCGCCGAATCTGGCAAGTCCGGGTATGCGAACGAGGCGAAATCGCAGCGGTGTGCGCAATTGAAATATTTTATCGTATTGTGCTAGTTTAATACATAAAATTCTATATTTATACTTTTATAGAAGAATAATTTACCTCATTGTGACTGAGATAAATGAGTTGGGTGGGAGTGCGATTCAGGCTAGCGATGATCGGCCGGTGAGAAACATATAATTTAGGGGGGGTAGCCTTGAAAAACATATAAATATGCAGTTACCCTTGCTTGAAGAAAGACGAGGAGTTTGATCAGCGAGCTTACTTTCGCAGGGGTTGGATAATTTGGCACCCTTGTAACTAGATGATTTTATATATTTTTATGGGGAGGTTGATTTATTTATAGGGTAAAACTGAAAGGAATCTGATTGAGAATGGGCTGAAAACGCGGGGGAATCTAGTGGCGATCAATCATAATAACAATATCATGATATTGTTATTATGATTGATCGCCACTAGAT
>NZ_QLNF01000091.1:0-508 GCF_003261015.1 Agrobacterium sp. MS2
CACTTCATGTCGTCTTCGGGACGTTTCCCCTGTTGCCCCATAGTGCAATTCATGGTTTTGGCCGCCAGCCGTTTATCTGCCTCGAAAAATCGACGGGCACTTTTGCCATTTGATGAATGTGGCGAAGCGTATAAGGTCCATGGATACCACAAGCGCGATCAGACCGGCGCGACAATCGGAAGCCAGCCAGACCCTGTTCCATGATGAGATCCTCCCTTGATCATATCCCGCACAGAAAGCAACAGGAGCTTGCCCGTGCGCTGGAGATCCTGCACGAGGAGTTCGAGGATGCCCTCGGGGAGGGCACCGCTGATTTCAAAAAGCGCGGGCGCATTCTCAAAATCGTCCTGTTCGGTTCCTACGCCCGCGGCACCTTTGTCGACGAGCCGCATACGATGAAGGGCTATCGTTCGGATTTCGATTTGCTGGTGATCGTCAACAATCGCAAGCTGACGGATCATGCGACCTTCTGGTACAAGGCGGCCGACCGGATCATCCGCGACAGCTT
>NZ_QLNF01000092.1:0-4030 GCF_003261015.1 Agrobacterium sp. MS2
ATTCTCCGCATGATTCACGAATAAAATCGCCGATCAGCAGTCCTAAAGATACGTGGGGTGGCCTACGCGCTTACTTTTCATTTTCGAGACCGTTAAAAAAAAGCAACCCTCGCTTTCCATCACGGCGGCCATCTACATTCTTTCATTCGTGCTCGTTCTCGTGCTTGATGGCATCACGTTTCCTTTCATCGCATTTGGTATCAACACACAGATCGTTGCGACCGTCATTGGCGGACTGGCGGGAAAGGTCCTTATCGCAGTTGCCTATGGTATGTCGCTGGCCTTGTTTGTGCTGTGGAAGCGGCAGGCATTTATCCATTATCTGGAAACAGATACCGTTCGATGGCATCTGCTGGCTTCCAGCAGCGCTGATCTGATCAAAGAGATGACCATAAAGGATCAGGACCTTCGGCGTGGGGATATCGTATTCAGGAATTCGACCGAAGGTCTTGCCATCGTCAATCATCTCGGCCAGGTGCTGAAAGCAAATGCGGCTTTTCGGGCGATGCTGGGTATAAATTACGATCACACCGATCGGCACGATACAGATATCAACAAATCATTCTGGATCGACGGGGCGCCCGTTTCGCGGCCGCACGGCGCGGCTGGGCAATGGCGTCGGGAGGTCATGTTTGGAGCGGACAGGCATCGGCCTGGCATACTTTCTATTACCCCTGCCGGCGAGGACGCGAGCGGCGGCGACACCTTTGTTTATTCAGTGACGGACATTACAGAACAAAAGACGGCGCAGGCAAAACTCGAATACCTCGCATCGCACGATCATCTGACCGGCTTACCGAACCGCCGCACTCTTGATAAAAGCCGCGCTGCTTTCCAGAATGTTCCGCATGCATTGATCATAGTCGATCTCGATTATTTTGGGGACGTGAATGACAGCTACGGTCACGGTGTCGGTGATCGCGTGCTCCAATTGATTGCCGAACGACTCGACAATCTCCGCAAAAACTATTTAGCTTCGGGCGATGTCCTCTGTCGCCTCGGGAGTGATGAGTTCGCCTTTCTCATTCAGTCTGGCGATCACAGCTTTATCGAAGGCATCATCGAGAAAATCCAATCTTGCTTCGGCCAGACTGTTCACATCCGCGATGATCTGGAAGTGTTTTCCTCCGCAACAATTGGCGTGAGCTACCACCTTCGTCCCGGAGATCATGATGCCCTTCTTGGGGCCGACGCAGCTCTATACGAGGCGAAACGTTCCAGACGTGGGTCAGTCGGTGTTTATGAAGACCGGCTGACCACGCAGAGCCAGAAGCGGGTGAAGCTGGGGCTAAAGCTGAAAAACGCGATCGCCAACGGCGAACTCGATGTCTATTATCAGCCGCAATTTACGGCTGTTGGCCATGAACTGCATGGCGTTGAAGCACTCGTAAGGTGGTCGGATCCGGAACTTGGTATTGTTTCTCCGGCCGATTTTATCCCGGTTGTGGAGGAAACTGGTCTCATTGAGGCCTTGGGCGAATATGTTCTTGAAAGGGCATGCCGCGACGGGCAGGAATGGCTTCAGGCTGGCTATCTCCCGGTCACGCTATCCGTGAATATATCGGCCAGCCAGTTGCGATTTGGTCGCTTCATACCATTCCTGAGGAGACTTCTGTCAGAAACTGGATTTCCTGCGAGACAGCTTGAGATCGAAATAACGGAGTCAACTTACATCCAGCGCGAAAACGAAGTCTTGCCTCTCCTGAACGAGTTGAGGGAAATGGGCGTAGGGATCGCGATCGACGATTTTGGGACAGGGTATTCGTGTCTGTCCTATCTGGCGGAATTGCCATGCAGCTGTATCAAGATCGATCGTGGCTTTATCACTGATATTCCAACCGACGCCAGACAGTGCAGCTTGACATCTGCCATCATATCGCTTGCGAAAGGTATGTCGTTCAAGGTGGTGGTGGAGGGCGTGGAAACCCGAGAGCAACTGGACTTTCTTACAAAGCAGGGATGCGATCTGATTCAGGGGTTTTATTTTTCTGGGGCCCTGCCCAAGGCGGAATTGGCCGTGCTGCTGAGACGCTCTCCCAATTCTGTCAGTTGATAACTCTGCCGGTTGATCTGGCAAACCCGCTGCGGTTCAGAAAGAGGCTCTCAGCGTATTGTGGAATGAAGGCGGCGCGAGGTTTAATTGCGAAAACAAGCTACGACAGAACTGTTTAACTTCGAACTGAGCATGGGTCAGTTCATCAGTCCGTTTTTGATGCCGGGCCAAGTAAAGCTGTGCTCTTCCAACCGCTTGTAGGCCAGCACGATACCAGTGCCATCCCAGTAGATCAGCTTCAGCCGGTCTGTTTTGCGAGACCTGGACACGAATACTGTTCCCGCAAACGGGTCCTTGTGCAGCTCCTTCTTCACAAGCGCTGCTAATCCATCATGCCCTTTACGGAAGTCTACCGGTTTGGTCGCACCATGATCCGCAGTCGGTTCGAGGGGAAGATCATATCATCGCCGCCAGTGCACGCGCGATCCGGGCTGCAGACGCTCCTTCCTCAAGACGGATCTTAACAGCGCCAACGATAATCTCGGCCTGAGACATCTGTTTGGCGGCGAACGGCTACGGTGCGGACGTCTCCACGACCATGGTCGCGAATTCAATTGCACCCTCTGGCTCAGGCAAAACCAGCTTGCCCTGTCGTGCCGGTGTTCAGATCCACAGATGATTGGCCTTCGGCCCGTGACGGGCCGCGACCTCATTCACCATCACACCCGGCCGCAAGCTTTCTTATACGATCCGCGCCTTTATCTCATCCGGCCATTGCCGATGTATCTCTCGTCGGCCAGGCCGCGTCGTGACAACCTCCAACGTAGTCTCCATGGAAAAACTCCTTGTCACTTTTCCATGAAAACTCGATCGCAGATGAGACGGCAGTGGACAACGTGGGGTGGAACAGCGGTTGCTTTTATGCGGGGGAAGGATTGCTCTTCAGGAAGCGTGCGACCTCGTCCAGAAGATCGATGATTTTTGGCATTGCCAGGCGGTAATAAACTAGGAGTTTGTCACGGCGCGAGACCACAACGCCAGCCGCCCGCCCCCCCGAGCGCAAGTAATACGGTTGCTGGTGCGGGCGAGGCCCGCGACATAATTACTTTGCTCCCTTGAATCGCTGCTCTTCACGCCGGCCCTACCGGAAACCGCCGATGGCGATGAATCCGGCTACACCACTCGCGGACACACGATCCGCATTATGAGGTTAATGTGTGGGGAAAGACCGCTCAATATGATGCCAGCATTTATACTGGTATCAGATTCTGCTCGTCTCCTGGACCGTGGCAGTTCACCGATCGCTTGTTCGCGGATAAGGAGACTTGCCGATGACGCGTCTGGCCAGTCATTCACTTCCGTCCATCTTTTCCCGCAGCCTCAGCTCCATGATCTCTTGAGAAATCAAGCGATGCTGTTCCATCAGCTCATTCAATAGATGTTGGCGAGCCTCGGAAGACACCTTCAGATCGCAAGCAATCGTCATTTGCAGTTCCAGATCCTCCAGCCGCTTGAGCAGTTTTTCAATAGTTGTTAACATGATAAATTTGGCCCGCTTTTTACCAGGTGCGTTGATGCGGATGAATTTGCGATATCGATGTTTCTAATACACCCCCCCAAGCGACGGGGCGAATATTAATAAATGCAACAGCGCCATTCAGTGAAATGCTCATACCACTAAGGATGTACGACGCAATTCGTCAACCAATTCCGGGTGACGGTCAAGGAGGCGTAGCAACTGACTGGTCGGCCCGCTCGGCTCGACCAGTCCGCGTTCGTATTTGTCGAAGGCCTTCTCATCGACCTTGAGTATGCCTCCTGCCTCCCGCTGCGACAGGTTCAGTTTCTGTCGCACGCGCCGGATCGTGGTTGGTGAGGGGATACCAACACCTGCACGATTTCGTCGAGAACATATCCGTCCTGATCGACGGCTCGCCAAAGCCAATGCTTTCGACCGCCGATCGTCACGACCACCTCGTCCAGATCCCAGATATCCTTTCTCGACGGCGTTTTTCTGCGCAGTCGCTTTGCGTAGGC
>NZ_QLNF01000092.1:4040-5851 GCF_003261015.1 Agrobacterium sp. MS2
ATCGCAGGCTTAACGGAAACCGGAAATACAGCCAGACCGCATGGGCGATGATCTGCGGTGGGAAGCGGTGGTTCTTGTAGCTGATGGTCGGCGCGCTCATCGCGTCCAATTACTGGTCAAGCGTTAAGCCCCGGACAACGTGACGACGCCCTCAAACGATCTCTGCTAAGGCCTACCGTTTGGCCCTGATTTAGCCGGAGCGAGAAGTTAACGACGAGATCTCGCCGGCGCCGAACCTGTGGTATCGCGACGAACGAAGCGTGCACCCAAAACAACCTTCATGTCCTGAACACTTTCCCTATGCTCAATAGCGTCTTGGAGCAACTTGAGGGCATGCCTCCCCGCCTCCAGGGAAAGCCCGCTGAGCGTGGAGAGTGCGGGATAGGTCATAGCGGGCAGCGCATCGTCGCAACCGATGAGGCTCATCTCCCGGGGAACGACGATTCCCATGGCCGAAAGTCGGGCGTGTGCTCCCTGAGCCGTCAGGTCATCAAACGCAAGGATCGCGGTCACCTCTGCGGCGACGGCCTCTTCGGCAGCCTTTTCACCGCCTTCGAAACTGGGTTCTGATAGCTGGATCACCTCGAACCGGATGTCGGCACGCCGGCACGCTGCTCCCGCCGCCTCGAGGCGCTGCTGATTCGACCAGGATTCCTTCGGACCCGAGAGATAGGCGATATCGCGATGGCCGCTCTCGATCAGGAATCCGATGGCATCCGTCACGGCCGCCTGCGTGTCGATCAATACGCGTGGCAATCCCACGATGTCGCGATTGATCAGCGTGATCGGGTGCCTTTTGGCATGCGCCCTCACCTGCGCCTCACTGAGCCGGGTCGACGCCACGATGATACCATCCGTCTGGCTGGCCAGACGCTGGAAAAGCGTATTTTCCCGTGCAGCGCTTTCTCCCGACGAGCCCAGGAACAGGCTGAGGTCATGAGCATCCGCATTCTGCTGAATGGCCTTGATGAGCGGTGGAAAGAACGGGTTGGCAATATAAGGCACCAGCAGCCCGATATTGCCTGTTCTCCCAGTTGAGAGCGCCCGGGCCATATTGTTCGGTCGATAACCTATCTCTTCCGCAATCGCGAGGATCTGCTCCACCGTCTTCGGATTGAGCAGGTCCGGGCGACTAAAGGCGCGCGATACCGTCGAGCGGGAGGTGTTGGCCCTAAGAGCAATCTCCTCCAGCGTCGGTTTCACGCGCTCCTTTGACTTCTGTTCATTCTTACCAGAGATAGTCCTGTCCCCCGACTTCTGCGCTGAGAGCGGCCAGCGCCGCGATACGGCTGGCCAGAAGCGCCTCTTTTGTCGATACCTGCAAAAGCGCTACCCCCGTCAAAGCATCGAGAGCGTCCTGTGCCGGCCCGATGGGCGACGGCAGTTCCGGCTCCCAAAGGCAACGTTCATCGGTTTCCACCAGAAGGCGGCCCTCGCCGAACAGAATATCCATGCGTCCCCGGGTTCCGACAAGACGCATTGCGTAGTCGCCATGCCTGATTGCGGCCTCCGGCTGCCTCCAGTCCATGTCGATTGCCGCCTGCAGGCCGGTATCGAGGGTCAGAAGCGCACGCCCGGCCAGAGAAAAGGACTGATGCCCCTCGGGATGGCGCGGGCTTTTCCAGCCGCTGATTCGGCCTGAAGAGGCCCCGGTCAGCCACAGGACGAGATCGATGTCGTGGAC
This sequence comes from Agrobacterium sp. MS2, assembly GCF_003261015.1. NCBI lineage: Bacteria > Pseudomonadati > Pseudomonadota > Alphaproteobacteria > Hyphomicrobiales > Rhizobiaceae > Agrobacterium > Agrobacterium sp. MS2. The sequence goes on from NZ_QLNF01000092.1 coordinate 5,725, forward strand.
CGCCAGATCGTTCACGATGGTTCCATAGAGAGCGGTATCGAAGAACCACGACGGCCTCGCCGACGGCAGGAGCTTATGGGGACCCGTCGCGGTCACCGCCACGAGGTCGCCAATCTCTCCGTTCAGA
>NZ_QLNF01000093.1:0-249 GCF_003261015.1 Agrobacterium sp. MS2
TCTCTCTCTCTCTCTCTCTCTCTCTCTCTCTCTCTCTCTCTCACCCCGTTCATTAGCGCGTTTATCAGAAGAAGCGGCAGCCAGTCTCCATCCATTGACCTCATGGAACCTCATTGCCGACCAATCGTTTTGTTCTCGCGAGGGGGCCACGTCGCCATGTTTTCTCGGGGCCCAGGAAAACAAGGAGAAAAATCATGGTGAGCGGCCAACTGAAAGCATTGCTGGGTGTACTTGCGGTAGCAGGCTATC
>NZ_QLNF01000012.1:0-65938 GCF_003261015.1 Agrobacterium sp. MS2
GCCCTGGAGCAATCAGAATGGCGGCGGCGGCCCATGGGGCGGCGGCGGTGGAGGAAACAACCAGGGCGGCGGTGGCGGCCCGTGGGGGCAGGGGCCTAACCGGCCTCGCGGCGGTGGCGGCGGCAATGGCGGTCCGCCCGATCTGGAAGAGATCATCCGGCGCAGCCAGGACCGTTTCAAAAATGTGCTGCCCGGCGGTTTCAATGGCGGCGCAGTTGCCATCGTGGTTCTCGTCGTGCTGGTTTTCCTCGGCATCCAGTCCATCTACACCGTCCAGCCGGACGAGCGCGGCGTGGAGCTGCGTTTCGGCCGTCCGAAGGACGAAATCTCGATGCCCGGTCTGCATTTCCATCTGTGGCCGATCGAGACGGTTGAAATCGTCAAGGTCACCGAGCAGCAGCAGAATATCGGTTCGCGGGCCTCGTCGTCCTCGTCGAGCGGCGTGATGCTCACCGGCGACCAGAACATCGTCAACGTTCAGTTCTCGGTGCTCTATACGGTTTCCGATCCGAAATCCTATCTCTTCAACGTCGACAGCCCGGCCGAGACGCTGCAGCAGGTTTCCGAAAGCGCCATGCGCGAAGTCGTCGGCCGTCGTCCGGCGCAGGATATCTTCCGCGATAACCGTCAGGCGATTGCGGCGGATGTGCGCACCATCATCCAGTCCACCATGGACGGTTATGGCGCCGGCATTTCCATCAATGCCGTGGCCATCGAAGATGCGGCGCCGCCGCGTGAAGTGGCCGACGCGTTTGATGAAGTGCAGCGTGCCGAGCAGGACGAAGACCGCTTCGTTCAGGAAGCCAATCAATACGCCAACCAGAAGCTCGGCGCTGCTCGCGGTCAGGCCGCGCAGATCCTCGAAGAGGCGAACGCCTACAAGTCGCGCGTCGTCAACGAGGCGCAGGGTGAGGCGCAGCGCTTTGTCTCCATCTATGACCAGTATCGCACCGCGCCTGAGGTGACCCGTCAGCGCATGTTCCTGGAAACGATGGAACAGGTCCTGAAGGGATCCAACAAGATCATCATCGATGAAAAACAGGGCGTGGTGCCTTATCTGCCTCTGAACGAGATCATGCGCAACAATCCGGGCGCAGCACCGCAGGGAGGCAACTGATATGGGTAACCGTCTTACAGCCGTTCTCGTCGGTCTCGCCGTCCTGCTTTTTCTCGGTTATTCGTCGATCTTCGTGGTCAACGAGCGCCAGCAGGCCATCGTCGTCCGCTTCGGTGAAATCCAGGACGTGAAAACAGCGCCGGGCCTCTATTTCAAGCTGCCCTTCGCCTTCATGGATGCTGACCGCGTGCAATATATCGAGAACCGCGCCTTGCGTTTCGACCACGATAATATCCGTGTTCAGGTTTCCGGCGGCAAGTTCTACGAGGTCGATGCCTTCGTGGTGTACCGTATTACGGATGCGCGCCGCTTCCGGCAGACGGTCTCCGGTGACCAGATGTCGGCTGAATCGCGCCTGCGCACCCGTCTCGACGCATCGCTGCGCCGGGTTTACGGTCTGCGCGGCTTCGAATCGGCGCTGTCGGATGCACGTGCGTCGATGATGCAGGAAGTGCGTGACGATCTGCGTCCCGATGCGGAATCGCTCGGCATCAGCATCGTCGATGTCCGCATCCGCCGTACCGACCTGACGCAGGAAGTCTCCCAGCAGACCTTCGAACGCATGAAGTCGGAGCGTCTGGCGGAAGCCGAACTGATCCGCGCCCGTGGTAACGAAGAAGCGCAGCGCCGCCGCGCTATCGCCGACCGTCAGGTTGTGGAACTGGAATCCGACGCTCGCCGCCAGTCCGAAGTTCTGCGCGGTGAAGGCGATGCGGAGCGTAACAAGGTGTTCGGCGAGGCTTTCCAGCGTGATCCGAACTTCTTCGAGTTCTATCGCTCCATGTCGGCCTATGCCAACGCACTGAACGGCAATGGCACGACGCTGGTTCTGTCGCCGGACTCGACCTTCTTCCGTTATTTCAACAATATCGACGGTGCGGCCCCTGCCTCTCCGGCCGCGCCCGCACCTGCGCCGGCGAACTGATAGCGGATAAAATGAATTTGGAGGGGCCGGTTTTTACCGGCCCTTTCTTTTTGGTGGGGTTTCGTGCCAATGCTGTGGCTAAGGGCAAGGCGTCCCCGCCTGTTCACGAAAAGGTATTTTTACACTTCATCATTCCGCCTTATGCTTTGACGATATATGCAGGGCAAGACGATTTGAAACGCGAGGACGCATATGGCCGTGACCCTTCTTTCGCCTTTTCGCAGCAGCATTTCCGCAGTCGCGGTAATAGCGCTTGTTGCGGGCAGCCTTGCGGCGCCGCTTCCGGCGGGCGCGCAAAGCCACGGGCCGGAATCTGTTGCCGATCTTGCCGAGCCGCTGCTGGATGCGGTGGTGAATATTTCCACGTCGCAGAACGTCAAGACAGATGGCAAGGGGCCGGTTCCGCCACGTCTGCCGGAAGGTTCGCCCTTCCAGGAGTTCTTCAAGGATTATTTCGACAGCCAGAAGCCGGAAGGCGGTGAAAAGGTCAATTCCCTCGGGTCCGGTTTTGTGATCGATCCCGCCGGTTATGTCGTCACCAACAACCACGTCATCGAGGGTGCCGATGCCATCGAGGTGATTTTCCCGAATGGCTCGAAGCTCAAGGCGACGCTTGTCGGCACCGATACCAAGACCGATCTTTCCGTTCTGAAGGTGGAGCCAAAAACGCCGCTGAAGGCGGTCAAATTTGGCGATTCGCGCAGCATGCGCATTGGCGACTGGGTAATGGCGGTCGGTAACCCCTTCGGGCTTGGCGGATCGCTGACCGTTGGCGTCATTTCAGCGCGCGGCCGCAATATCAATGCCGGCCCTTATGACAATTTCATCCAGACGGACGCGGCCATCAACAAGGGTAACTCCGGTGGCCCGCTCTTCAACATGAAGGGCGAGGTGATTGGCATCAATACGGCGATCATTTCGCCGAGCGGCGGTTCGATCGGTATCGGTTTCGCCGTGCCGACGGAGCTTGCACAGAACATCGTTCAGCAACTGATCGAATTCGGAGAGACCCGCCGCGGCTGGCTGGGTGTTCGTGTCCAGCCGGTCACGGACGATGTCGCCGCAAGCCTCGGCATGGACAGCGCCAAGGGCGCGCTGATTTCCGGGGTCGCCAAGGGCGGCCCGGTGGAAAACGGTCCGATCCAGGCTGGCGACGTCGTGCTGAAATTCGATGGCAAGGATATTCACGAGATGCGCGACCTTCTGCGGATCGTGGCGGAAAGCCCGGTTGGCAAGGAAGTCGATGTCGTCATCCTGCGCGACGGAAAGGAAGAGACCGTCAAGGTCAAGCTGGGCCAGCTGCAGGATACCACGGATGAGAAAGCTTCGACTGACGACCAGCAGACTGACGACGGCGACAGCGGTGTGATCGCGCCGGAAGACAATGATGGCGGCGACGATCAGGCCCAGGATCAGACTCCGGAGGTGCGTGAAGCGCCCCAGAGCGTGCTTGGCATGAATCTCGTTGTGCTCAGCAATGAGTTGCGGACGGAAAAGGGCATTGCCGAGAGCGTTGAAGGCGTGCTGGTCGCAAGTGTCGATCCGGGTTCGTCCGCAGAACAGAAGGGCATGAAGGCAGGCGATGTGATTGTGGAAGTCGGACAGGACTTCATGGAGGTTCCCGGCGACGTGCTGGTGCGGGTGAATGGTCTGAAATCGGAAGGCCGCAAGAACGCCCACATGATGGTGGCCGATGCGCAGGGCAATCTGCGCGTGGTGGCGCTGCCGCTGGAATAACGCTTTCCGCACGGTCGGGCAGGAATCGGGTGGTTCCGATGCTGCCGGCTCTTTAAGCCTTGGCCTCCACCGAACGGAGACCAAGGCTATGAAATTACTTGAAAACAAAGTCGCCATCATCATCGGCGCGTCATCCGGCATCGGCCGCGCAACGGCGCGCCTGTTTGCCGCTCATGGCGCCGCCGTCGTCATCAATGCGCGCGGCGAAAAGGCGCTGGACGAGGTTGCCGCCGAGATTCGTGAGGCGGGCGGACATGTGCACACGGTTGCCGGCGACGCTGGCGTTGCGGAAACCCATTCCTGTTTGGCCGAGGCGGCCACCGACGTTTTTGGTGGTCTCGATATCGCCGTCAACAATGCGGGCGGCGTGGGTGCCGCCAAGCCGCTGGCGGAGATTTCGCCTGACGAATGGGATTACGTGCTTAACGTCAACCTGACTTCCGCCTTTCTTGGCGCGCGCTATCAGATTCCGCTGATGCTGAGGCGCGGCGGCGGTTCTATCGTCTTTACCTCAAGCTTCGTCGGCACCAGTGTCGGCATACCGGGCATGTCGGCTTATGGCGCTGCGAAGGCCGCGCTGATGGGGCTGGTGAAGGGTATTACCGCCGATTATGCCGCCCGCGGCGTTCGCGCCAATGCGTTGTTGCCCGGGGGTGTGGACACGCCGATGGCAGGGGATCAGGCACAAAAGGACTGGGCCGCCGGCCTGCATGCGATGAAACGCATTGCCCAGCCCGAGGAAATAGCGCAGGCAGCGCTTTTCCTCGCCAGCCCGATGGCGAGTTTTGTCGCTGGCGCGGCGCTTTTTGCCGATGGTGGCAACGCCGCGGTGAAATAATTCCGGACCGGCGGGTCACGTCAACGCGCCCGCCATTGCTCCAGCGTCAGCGCATAGGTGACGTGCGGACGCAGATGGGGATGCGTCTCCGCGGGCACGCGGGGATGGTCGAAATCCCGCGAGGGATCACGTTTCAGCCCGATTCGCTCCATCACGGCCGTCGAACGGTGGTTGTTCCAGACAGCGAAGGAGACGATTTCCGGCGTCTCCTTTTCGTCAAAGGCCATCACGAGCAGCGACTGCGCCGCTTCGGTGACATAGCCATGTCCCCAGAAACGGGTGGCGAGCCGCCAGCCGATCTCCATGGTGCCGACCGGGAAGGGCGGGTCGAGATTAAGGACGGGCGAAATACCGCAAAATCCCATGGATTCGCCTGTTTCCCGCTGCTCCATCGCATAGAAGCCATAACCACTGCCGCGGATCATGCCATTGATGGTTTCGAGAACCGCGTCCGCTTCCGCATGGCTGCGGCGGAAGGGGAAAAATTCCATGACCTTCTCGTCGGCATTGATTTCACGGAAAAGGTCTCGGTCGCTCTCCTTCCACTCGCGCAGAATAAGTCTTGGCGTCTCGCGAATGATCATGGGGTGACAAAGTCCGTCTTTCGATAACCTTGAATGTAAAGAAGCGCCGTCAGGTCGCCATGGTCGATGCGCATCTGCGCTTCGGCCGCCACGGCCGGCTTGGCGTGCAGCGCGACGCCCGCGCCCGCCACATGCAGCATGCCCAGATCATTGGCTCCATCGCCAACCGCCATCGCCTCATCTGGAGAAATGCCGAGTTTGGCGGCAATATCATTCAACGCATCCACTTTGGCCTGTTTTCCGAGGATGGGTTCGGCAACGGTGCCATCAAGCTCGCCATTTGCCTCACCAAGCAGATTGGCGCGGTTCTCGTCAAAACCGAGCACCGCGGCGACACGGCTGGTGAAGACGGTGAAACCGCCTGACACGAGGGCCGTGTAATAGCCTTTCGCCTTCATGGTGGCGATGAGTTCCTTGCCACCCGGGGTCAGCGTGATGCGCTTTTCTATGACGTCATCGATGACAGCAACCGGCAGTCCTTTCAGCAACGCGACGCGCTCCCGCAGTGCCGGTTCAAAGGCGATTTCGCCGTTCATGGCGCGTGCGGTGATGGCGGAGACCTTGTCCTTCAGCCCGACTTCAGCTGCCAGCTCATCGATGCATTCCTGACCGATCATGGTCGAATCCATGTCTGCGATCAGGAGTTTCTTGCGGCGCTGGTCCTGCTCCTGGATCACGATATCGATCGGCTGGCCGGCGAGGGTGTCAGCGATAGTCCTGTGTGCCTGCTCGGTTGCGGTGCCGGAGGGCAGTGCGATATCGCAGGCAATCCCGTCCGCCAGCCAGTAGAGGCCCGATGCGTTCACGGCCTTCGCGGCCGCTTCGCCGAGGGCCGGTGTCAGAACAGGATTTGACGGATTGGCGATAAGCGTGGCAACCAGAGCCATGATGAAAAACCTTGATGAGAATTTTGATGCGATCCTGATAACCGGCCCGACGGCTAGCGGCAAGTCCGCGCTTGCGCTTCGTCTGGCTGTGGAGCGGGATGGTGTCGTCATCAATGCCGACAGCATGCAGGTTTACGACACGCTGCGCGTGTTGACCGCCCGACCGTCCGAAGACGAGATGGAGGGGGTGCCGCATCTCCTCTACGGTCACGTGCCGGCGAGCAGCCTCTACTCCACGGGCGAATGGCTGCGGGACATCTCCGCCGTGCTTGCCGATCTGCGCGGGCAGGGGCGTTTCCCCGTCATCGTCGGCGGCACGGGGCTTTATTTCAAGGCGCTGACAGGCGGGCTTTCCGACATGCCTGCCATTCCGGACACGATCCGTGAGCCGATGCGGGCCCGGTTGATCGAAGAAGGCGCAGCCATCCTTTACGCCGAGCTTGCCCGGCGCGATCCCGTCATGGCCGACATGCTCCAGCCGGGAGACGGCCAGCGTATTGTCCGCGCGCTGGAGGTGCTTGAAGCGACCGGGAAGTCCATCAGGGATTTTCAGCTTGCCCGTGGCCCGATGATCGTTGATCCGGACCGGGCGCAAAAACTCGTGGTCCTGCCGGAGAGGCCGGTATTGCATGCGCGTATCAACCGGCGTTTCGAAGCCATGATGCATAGCGGTGCGGTGGAGGAGGTACAGGCGCTTCTCGCCCTCGATCTTCCGGCCGATGCCACCGTCATGAAGGCGATTGGCGTTGGCCAGATCGCTGAAATGCTGGCCGGGCGCATGAGCACGGCGGATGTAGTTGAAAGATCGGCCGCTGCAACCCGACAATACGCCAAACGGCAGATGACATGGTTCCGCAACCAGATGGATGAAGACTGGATGCGTATTCAGCCGTGAAGGAACTCAATCTTTCCTGTAGAGACTGCCGAGCGGTTTCTTGAGCAGGCTTTCACGCAGCGACGGGCGTGTATCACCCTGGGGACCATTCTGCGCCTGCATCTGGAAACCGGCTTTGCGCAACTCGTTGACGGCGCTGGAGGCGGTGTCGGTGCCTACCGGATTTTGTGATGCAGGCAGGGCGCGCCCGGGTAGCATGTCCGGGCGGTAGGGTTCGTATTCCTCGCTTACGGCCGCCCCCAACTCCCGCTTCCAGGGATCGATATCGGCCGCGTCGAGAGGCCGCGCGGCCGGTTCCGCCGGATCTGAAAAGGCCGCTTCCACGCTCTGCTGAAAGCCTGTGATAACCGGTCTGCTTGCGGCGCGCATGCGGGTGACGATGGCGTTCAGGTCAACGGTATCGGGCGTTTCCTGGCTGGCGTGGCTGATCGTGCCGCTCGCCTTGGGCAATTTGATGGTGGGCACCCGGTCGAAACGCATGCGCATTGGCACCCCGACTGCCTCGCCGAAGGCGATGGCTTCGCCATTGCCGATGGAGGAAAGAAAGCTTGTGGTTGAGGCCGATGCGTTCGGCACAGCCGAGAGAATGATCTTCTGGTCGATCTCGTTCGACAGCCGCATGGCGAAAACAGTCGAACATTGCGACAGGATTGTCTGATCCAGCTCACTGGGTCTCTGGGTGATGATGCCCAGCGAAATGCCGTATTTCCGGCCTTCCTTGGCAATCTGGGCGATGGATTGCCGGGTGGGGAAAAAGCCGCGCTCGGGGTCGGCGGGAACATAACGGTGCGCTTCCTCGCACACCACGAGCATATGCAGCGAACCGCGCGCCAGCACCGCCAGTTCGAAGGACATACGGCAAAGAACGGAAACCACCGAGTTTACCACTTCGGACGGGATGCCCGACAGTTGGAATACCGAAATCGGTTTGCCTTCCCCGGGGATGCGGAAAATATGCGCCACGGTTTCCAGAATCGTGTCGCTGATCGTATTGCTGGAAAACATGAAATTATAACGCGTGTCGTTGATGGCCGAAAGAATGCGGCCTTTCAGCGTGCGCAGCGCCGGTTTTTCGCCACGCCCCTCCAGCCGCCCGATGCGCTCGTCAATGAGGGCGAGAAGATCGGCGATGCGGTAGGGAACCGGCGTGTCCGGTGTGATCGCGCTCTTGTCGGAGGTGCGGCGAACGGCCGAACCTTCGGTTCCGCGAAACGCTTTTTTCGCCTCGGGAATCAGATCCCGCAGAACATCCATTTCCTCCGGCACGGGTTTGCGGCCGCGGAACACAACTTCCGCGAACTCCTCAAGGCGCATCAACCAGAAGGGAAGGTCCAGCGTATCGGTGTCGATGACGACGGAATGATCTGGGAAGGCGGCGGCGAATTCGTTGTGCGGATCAAGAATGAGGACACGCAGTTTCGGGTCGGTCTCGATTGCCTTGTTCAAAAGCAGGGAGACCGCAGTGGTCTTGCCCACACCGGTCGAACCGACAACGGCGAAATGTTTGGCCAGCATCTGCGGAATATTGATGGCGGCATTGATCGTATCGTCCTGCGTCAGCTTGCCGATGACGCAGGCGTCGCGCTTGCCGCCGTCGTAAATCCTGGAGAGGTCGCTCGCACGGATACGATGCGCGACCGCGCCGAGATAGGGATAACGGGAGATGCCGGTGGAAAAGCGTTCGCTGCCATCTTCGGTACGATAAACCTCGCCCACGAGTTCAACGTCGATCAGCAGCCTGTTCGGCTTGTCTGGCGCCCAGTATTCTTCGCCGGTGCGCATGGCAAAGACAAGCGCGGCGACGCGGCTCGTGCCCATTTCAATGGAGATCAGGCGTCCGACGGACCAGAGCTGCGATACGTCTGTGGTGCCCGGTTCGGTTTCCGTAACAATGGTGGCGCGGGCGCCGTCGCAGGCGATGACACGGCCGAGCATGCGGTTCGCCGGCTGCTCGCCGGATCGCCTTTCGTTTTCGCCCATGCGGGACGCGTTATGAAACGTGTCGTTACTCACATTTTTTCCCGGTACATGCGGATGATCGCGGTGGTTCCGGCAGCATCTGCCTTCCCGGTATAAAAGATTATGCTTAACAACAGGTGTATCGCTCGCGTTCGAAAATTTCGCGCAGGCACGCTTTCCGGTAATAAAAGAAGGCGACGGTGATTTTTTCATGCAATATGCGTTGACGGCTGGGGCTTTTGTGGCTAACACTCCGGCCCATGAAAAATCTTAACGTACTTATCGTGGTGGGACGGCGCATGGGCAGGATGGTGTAACCATCCGGCGAAAGCACCCATGCGCTGAACGAGGCTCCTCTAGGGGCCTTTTTTTATGTCTTCAAACAGGCCCTCGGGCTCCTCGATATCCAAAGCCAAAGCGGGATGGAAACAGGCAATGACGGATAAGGACAATACGGAAAACAGCAATCGCATGACAGGTGCGGAGATCGTTCTGCAGGCGCTGAAGGACAACGGCGTCGAGCACATCTTCGGTTATCCCGGCGGCGCCGTACTTCCGATCTATGACGAGATTTTCCAGCAGGAAGACATCCAGCATATTCTCGTGCGCCATGAGCAGGGCGCTGGCCATGCGGCTGAAGGTTATGCCCGCTCGACCGGCAAGGTCGGTGTCATGCTCGTCACCTCAGGTCCCGGCGCGACCAATGCGGTCACCCCGCTGCAGGATGCGCTGATGGATTCCATTCCGCTCGTCTGCCTGTCCGGCCAGGTTCCCACCACGCTGATCGGCTCGGACGCGTTCCAGGAATGCGATACTGTTGGCATCACGCGCCCCTGCACCAAGCACAACTGGCTGGTAAAGGACGTCAACGAACTGGCTGGTATCATCCATGAGGCTTTCCGCATTGCGCAGACCGGCCGCCCGGGTCCTGTCGTTGTCGATATCCCGAAGGACATCCAGTTCGCCACCGGCACCTACACGCCGCCTTCCGCCGCCGTCCAGCAGAAGAGCTACAAGCCGAAGGTTCAGGGTGACCTTAATGCCATCCATGCCGCCATCGAACTGATGTCGAAGGCGAAAAAGCCGGTTTTCTACACCGGCGGCGGCGTCATCAATTCCGGCCCGGAAGCAACCCGGTTGCTGCGTGAACTGGTCGAGCTGACCGGCTTCCCGATCACGTCGACATTGATGGGTCTCGGTGCCTATCCGGCGTCCGGCAAGAACTGGCTCGGCATGCTGGGCATGCACGGTTCCTACGAAGCCAACATGACGATGCATGATTGCGACGTTCTCGTCTGCGTCGGCGCGCGTTTCGACGACCGTATTACCGGCCGCATCAACGCTTTCTCGCCGAATTCGAAGAAGATCCATATCGATATCGATCCCTCCTCGATCAACAAGACGGTTCGCGTCGACGTTCCGATCATTGGTGATGTCAGCCATGTCCTCGAAGACATGGTTCGCCTGTGGCGCGCTTTGCCGAAGAAGCCTGAGAAGGCGCAGACGGCGGATTGGTGGGCGCAGATCGAGCGCTGGCGTGCCCGCAACTCCTTCGCCTACAAGAATTCCAACGATGTCATCATGCCGCAATATGCACTGCAGCGGCTTTATGAGGCATCGAAGGGGCGTGACACCTACATCACGACAGAAGTCGGCCAGCACCAGATGTGGGCGGCGCAGTTTTTTGGCTTCGAGGAGCCGAACCACTGGATGACCTCGGGCGGTCTCGGCACCATGGGTTATGGACTGCCGGCGGCCATCGGGGTTCAGGTCGCGCACCCCGAAGCGCTGGTTATCGACATTGCCGGTGACGCCTCGATCCAGATGTGCATTCAGGAAATGTCCTGCGCCATCCAGTATGGCCTGCCGGTTAAGATCTTCATCCTCAACAACCAGTATATGGGCATGGTGCGCCAGTGGCAGCAGCTGCTGCACGGCAACCGTCTGTCCAACTCCTATACGGAAGCCATGCCCGATTTCGTCAAGCTCGCGGAAGCCTATGGCGCGGTTGGCATGTATTGCGACGACCCGAAGGAATTGGATGACAAGATTGCCGAGATGATCGCAGTCAAGAAGCCGGTCATTTTCGACTGCCGTGTTGCCAATCTCGCCAATTGCTTCCCGATGATTCCGTCTGGTAAGGCTCATAACGAGATGTTGTTGCCGGATGAGGCGACGGATGAAGCAGTTGCCAACGCCATTGACGCCAAGGGCCGTCAGCTAGTCTGAGCCGGGAGAGGAAAAGGACATGAACGCACACCTACAACCTACCGGCTCCGCCTACTTCATTCAGAAGGAAACGGCTGCCGTCGAAAACCACACGCTGTCGGTTCTCGTCAACAACGAGCCCGGCGTGCTGGCTCGGGTCATCGGGCTCTTTTCCGGCCGTGGCTACAACATTGAAAGCCTGACGGTTTCGGAAACCGAACATGAGGCGCATCTCTCGCGCATTACCATCGTCACGCGCGGCACGCCCATCGTGCTGGAGCAGATCAAGGCGCAGCTGGAACGGATCGTGCCGGTGCACCGGGTTCTCGACCTGACCGTTCGCGCCCGCGAACTGGGGCAGGAGCGGCCGATCGAGCGGGAAGTGGCGCTGATCAAGGTTGCCGGCACCGGTGAAGTCCGTGCCGAGGCGTTGCGGCTTGCCGATGCGTTTCAGGCCAAGGTCGTGGATGCGACGGTGGAGCATTTCATCTTCGAAATCACCGGCAAGTCGTCGAAGATCGACCAGTTCGTGGCGATCATCAAGCCGCTCGGCCTGATCGAAATCTGCCGCACTGGGATCGCGGCGATGAACCGCGGTTCGCAGGGGATGTAATCTCCGTCTTCAGAGCAGATGTTGGAATACAAGCCCGCGGTTCGCCGCGGGTTTTTTATGGCCTGCTCTTGGCTGATATATATTCAACCATATGGTTGACTTTCTTGGGCGGGAGTCTATATTCAACAACATGGTTGAATTATCCGCTTCACATCTAGACACTGTCTTTCATGCCTTGGGCGACGCCACGCGACGCACGATGCTGCGGGATCTTTCCCGCGGTGAGCGAACGGTGACACAGTTGGCTCAGCCGTTCGACATCTCGCTCGCTGCGGCTTCAAAGCACATCAAGGCGCTGGAAAATGCGGGGCTCATCCGCCGCGAGGTGAGGGGGCGTATCCATGTCTGCCGCCTTGCGCCGGAACGGCTGGAAGAAGCGCATGAATGGCTGGATTTCTACCGGCAGTTCTGGGGCAGCCGCCTCGATATTCTTGAGCAGATGCTCAGGGAGGAAGATCAGGGAAAAACCCCTGCAGATGGAGGAAATGACAATGGCTGATATTGCAATGCCTGACAACTATGGTCGCCTCGTTGAACCGACGACCCTGAAAATCGAGCGGCTGCTGCCGGGGCCGGTCGAACGGGTATGGGCCTATCTGACGGAGAGCGACCTTCGCCGCCGCTGGCTGGCTTCCGGCGAGATGCGGCTTGCCGCCGGCGCACCATTCGAGCTGGTGTGGCGGAATGATGAACTTTCCAATCCACCCGGACGCCGCCCTGAGGGCTTTTCCGAAGAGCACAGGATGGCTTCCCGCATCATTACGGTTGTTCCGCCGCACCGCCTTGTTTTCACATGGGGCGAGGGTGCCGAGGTTTCCATCGAACTCCAGGCTCTTGGTAAGGACGTGCTCCTGACGCTGATCCATCGCCGGCTGGCGGATCGCACCACCAGGCTCAATGTCAGCGCCGGTTGGCACGTGCACCTTGATGTTCTCGCTGCCCGCCTTCAGGAGGAGGAGCCGGGACCCTTCTGGGAAACATGGCTGGGTCTGAAAGAGGAATATGAGCACCGGATACCGCAATAGGCACGGTGCGTTCTCGTGATGCAACGGCGCGGCTTGCCGCGCCGTTTCGATTGGTCCGCCTGATTTTCCCTTGGGCGACAGGGCTGCCTATGGGACTTGGCGTTCACATTCCGATTCAACCGCTTGAGCGATTGATTCCGAAGTGTTTCCTAACCGTTTGTTGCGTCAAAGCATTTCCAGCGCCGTCTTGCGCGTTGGCGGGGGGAAGACGGCATCCAGGGCGGCCCAGTCCTCCTCGGTTATATCAAGATCGGTCGCGCCGCGATTTTCTTCGACGCGCGCAGGATTCGAGGATTTCGGGATCGCGATGACGCCTTCCCTTTCCAGCAGAAAAGCCAGAGCCAGTTGCGCCGGGGTCGCCTGATAGGCCTTGGCGATGCGTATGAGTTCATGGTTCTTGAGAATACGGCCCTGTTCTATGGGAGAATAGGCCATCAGTGGCACGCCGTGCTGCTGGCACCAGGGCAACAGCGAAAACTCCGGCCCGCGTCGGGACAGATTGTAAAGTACCTGATTGGCGGCGCAGTTCCTGCCGTCAGGAACAGCGAAAAGCTCTTCCATGTCGTCCGTGTCGAAATTGGAGACGCCCCAGTCGCCGATCTTGCCGTCCCTCTTCAGTCTTTCGAAAGCCGCCACGGTTTCTTCGAGTGGGTGCTCTCCGCGCCAGTGCAGCAGATAGAGATCGATGTGGTCGGTGCCAAGCCGGGCGAGGCTGCGCTCGCAGGCGTCAGCAGTGCCGGTGGCACTGGCATTCCAAGGATAGACCTTGCTTACCAGAAACACGTCTTCGCGATGATTGACGATAGCCCTGCCGACTATCTCTTCCGATCGGCCGTCCGCGTACATTTCCGCAGTGTCAATCAACGTCATGCCAAGGTCGATGGCCCGTCGGATACTTTCAACCTCCTGCTCGGCGGATGATCTCGTCTCCCCCATGTTCCACGTCCCGAGGCCGAGGGCTGGGGCCTCTTTTCCGGATGGGAGGGCAACGTAGGGAATGTCATCATACATCGTTTCGCTCCAGGGTTTTCGGGGAAAGAATAAGCCTTTGTTCCGACTTCTCAACCCGGCACGGGCGGGATCGATCCATCAAAAAAATTGACCTCGTCGATCGGTTTGCCGGGCTGGTCTGATGGCGGTCCCGTGGGTAGGGTTGCCTTCACAGGAGAGATCATGACTGCCGAGACATTTATCGCGCTGGTGCTGTTTGCCTTCACCACCTCCATCACGCCCGGTCCGAACAATATGATGCTGTTTGCTTCCGGCGTGAATTTTGGTTTCCGTCGCACCGTCCCGCATATGCTCGGCATCGGTGCGGGCTTTCTTTCGCTGCTGATAGGGGTCGGATTTGGCCTCGGGGCACTGTTGCATTCGGTACCGGCACTTTATACCGGGCTGAAATTTGCGGGTGGGCTTTATCTCGTCTGGATCGCGTGGAAAATCGGAACGTCCCGCAGCCTCCATGAAGGCACGGCGGCTTCGCAGCCGATGAGTTTTCTTGCAGCAGCGGCGTTCCAGTGGGTCAATCCCAAGGCGTGGGTGATGGCGGTCACGGCAATGGCGACATATACGGATGAGACGCAGTATTTCCTTACCGTAATGCTTGTGGGGGTGGCCTTCGCTGCCGTCAATCTTCCCAGTGTTTCCACTTGGGCCGGTTTCGGCTCGGCGCTTCGCGACTGGCTCTCCGTTCCGGTCCGGCTCAAATGGTTCAACATCAGCATGGCCGTGCTTCTCGTCATCAGTCTCTGGCCGATGCTGAAATAGCGGCTCCACTCGGCGACTCTATGTCGGGAACTGCCGGTAACATTCCTCGGCGATCGCCTGTACCTCGGCTCGCGTCAGTTCCGCGGAGACGGCGTAACCCAGCTCGTTGTCGATCCAGTAGAAGGTCTCGATTCCGTCGGCGCTGGCCATGCGGAAACTGGTGGTGCGGTTTTCCTCGTTGTGGCCTATCAGCACCGTCACCCGCCTGCCGGTCCTGTCCTGGTACATCAACATCGCACCCGGCTTGCCGCTGACGGGGATAAGACGCCCACCGACGAGGTCATATCCAATCTTCGAAAGATCGGGAATCGCGAAGGGGTAGCCGAGCCGCTTGCCAAGCCAGGTTGCGAGATGCTGCTGTTCCCCGGCCCCCACCTCTACGGGATGACGCACTTCGCTCGCGTAGATGAGATAAGCGGATTTCGCCTGGGCAGGAATGTCCGTCGTCAGCGATGCCAGCACCACATCCTGCGGCGTGGAAACGGACCAAGGCAGAAGCCTGCCGGCTGCCGCGCCCGCCGTGAAGATCAGGAAGGCTGCCGCGGTTCGCAGGAGAAGGGGTTTAAGCCGCCAGGCGCGTGCGACCTTTTCGCGAGTCAGCATCGATGCGTCACGCGGATGTGCGGCGGCATAGGAGGCGAAGGCATTTCTCAGGCTGTCGGCCTGTCTCTTCCAGTCTTCCACCCGGCTCTGCTCTTCCGGTCTTTCCGCGAGCCATGCCTCGACAGCCGCGCGGTCATCGTCGGAGAGAAGCCCGTCGACATAGGCGTGCAGGTCGTCTTCGGTTATGGCATCAGCCCGTTTCATCGTGGTCTCCGCAGGGGAATGATATTATCCGCCGCCAGATGCTGGCGAAGGGTTTCGCGGGCGCGGGACAGTCTGGACATGACGGTGCCGACCGGGATCGATAATGTCTCCGCCGCCTCCTGATAACTGTAGCCTTCCACCGTCACCAGCATCAGTACGGCGCGCATCTCAGGCGAAAGCAGCGCAAGCGCGCCATGCAGGCGGTCGTTCTCCAGCGTATCGCCCAGCGTTTCGGCAGCGGCGATCGTTTCATCGAGACTTTCCGAAGGATGCCGTTTCTCTGTCCGGTGGCGGTTGCGATAAAGGTTCGTCATTATGGTGTAGGCCCATGATTTCAAACCGGTTCCCCGCCATGTTGCTTTATTGGCCAGCGCCTTTTCGACGCAGTCCTGCAACAGGTCCTCTCCATCGGTATCTGAGCGCGAAAGGCTGCGGGAATAACGGCGCAGCATCGGTATCAGGGCCAGCATCTCCGCTTCGAAGCTGCCGGCCGCGGGGGATTGTCTCCCCCGCGTCGCAGCTTCCATCTCGTCAGGGTTTTGCTGCATCCCACACACCGTTCACGCCGTCGCCGGTGGCATCGCCCTTCTTGGTGTCCTTGATCCAGTAATAGAGCGGCATGCCGTCCTTCGCCCATTGCTTCTTGCCGTCCTTGCGCGTCACGATGGAGTAAACCCCTTCGGCTTTCGCATTCTCCGCAGCGAAGAAGGGCGGCCAGTTCGTGGCGCATTTGTCATAACAATTGGATACGCCCTTCTTGTCGTTCTTGAAAGTGTAGAGCGTCATGCCTTTTTCACCTGCGAGCACATTGCCTTTTTCGGTCTTGACCGTTTCGACCGCCGGGGCGGCATAGGCTGTTCCGGCAAAGGCCAGAACGAGGGCGGGGACGATGAAGCGGATTTTCATGGACATATCCTCCTTGGTTCGGGCGGGCTCGAGCCGCCGGCACAACAAGAGACACCGCTGGTCCGTGATTTATTCCCTTCGCAAAATATTTTTTTCAGCAGCCTGATGACGAACGGAGAAAACCGGGCGTAAACCTGCGCTTCAGCGCTCACGACATTCATCTTTCGTTCTTTTTCGGTTGCGTACCAGGCTCGAATCCTGCGATGAGGGCGCATGTTATTTTCACCGCAACAGGACGAAGCGCTCAAAGCTGTTTCCCGCTGGCTCAAGGAAGGCCGGTCGCCGGTTTTCCGGCTGTTCGGTTATGCCGGAACCGGCAAGACCACGCTTGCCAAGCATTTTGCGGAAAACGTCGATGGAGAGGTGCTGTTTGCGGCCTTCACCGGCAAGGCGGCGCAGGTGCTGCGTTCCCGCGGCGCGACCAATGCCCGCACCATCCACTCCCTGATCTACCGCCCGCGCGGAGAGGAGACGGTGGAAGACGAAGAAACCGGCAAGACCTCGATTGCGCCGATGTTCTCCATCAACCGCCAGAGTCCGCTCGCCAAGGCGGCGCTCATCATCATCGATGAATGTTCGATGGTAGACGAACAGCTTGGCAAGGATCTGATGAGTTTCGGCACGCCGATCCTCGTGCTCGGCGATCCCGGCCAGCTGCCGCCGGTTTCGGGCGGAGGCTTCTTTACCGAGCAGGAGCCGGATTATCTGCTGTCGGAAATCCATCGCCAGGCGAAGGACAATCCCATCATCCATCTTGCCATGGATGTGCGGGAAGGCCGGGAGATCATGCGCGGCGATTATGGTTCCGCGCAGGTGATCTCCAAATCCGAGGTGACGCAGTCGCTGGTGCTCGATGCCGATCAGGTGCTGGTTGGCACCAACCGCACCCGCCGCCGCTACAATCAACGTCTTCGCGAGCTAAAGGGTTTTACCGCCGATTATCCGCAATCGGGCGACAAGCTGGTCTGCCTTCGCAACGATCCGGCCAAGGGCCTGCTCAACGGCTCGCTGTGGCAGGTGATGAGTTCGTCGCGCGAGACGGTGAAGCCTGGCATCAACCTGATGATCCGGCCTGAAGACGACGATATGGATCGCGGTGCGGCCAAGATCAAACTGCTGAAGGCGGCCTTCGAGGACGTGGAGACCGAAATTCCGTGGTCCACGCGCAAGCGTTATGACGAATTCGATTTCGGCTATGCGTTGACGGTGCACAAGGCCCAGGGTTCGCAATGGAATAACGTGGTTCTCTTCGATGAGAGTTATGCGTTCCGGGACTCGCGCGAGAGGTGGCTTTACACCGCCATTACCCGCGCGGCTGAGACCCTGACCATCGTTCGCTGATCCTGATCAGGCGCGGATGACGCCGAGCAGAACCGCCTTAGCCACCGCCTGAAAACGGTTGCTGGCGCTGAACTTGCCGATAATCTTCGCTTCGAGGATGTTAAGCTCGTTTGCCGAAAGGCCAAGGGCGCGGGCGAGCCTGACAGGGGCGTATCCTTCCGCCATGAGTTCGAGACATTTCCGTTCAGGATCGGTCAGCGCGATGTCGTTTGCCTGTCCCCGCTCGGCCGCGTCCGCGCCATCTTCGTCGCTATCGGTGACGAGCAGTTCCTCGATCTGCTGGGCCTGGCGCTGGAGCGTGGAAAGCTCCGCCGTCAACTCTCGCTTTCGCTGCCTTAGTGCGTCGCGAAATATATCGTCTGCCTCTTCCTGCGAGAGAGAACGGACCAGTTTTTCCATGATCTCCGTAATCGAAGCCACGGAAATACCGACTTCGCGGCAAACGTTGATAACGGCCATGCGCTGGACGTTGCGGTGAGAATAGACCCGCATCTGTCCGATGCGTTTAGATGTCAGCAGTGCCTTTTCTTCGTAAAAATGCAGGGTACGGTGGGTCACTCCGAAGATATTGGCCATGTCGGCGATCGGAACCGGTTCCGCGGGCAGCGATGAGGGCAGGCTTATATCCGGTAGAAAGCTGTTGACCCTTAGATTAGGTTTGTCCTCGTCGCCGTGACTTTCGAACGGCATCCGGCCATCCTGCATTGTCTCCCCCTTCGCGCTCTCCGGCAGCGTGTCTGCCTTTTTAAAGGCGTCTGCTGCTTATTCCCCCGCAACAGACCGTTTTTCGATAAAAACATAACGCCAAACGCTACATCAAAACCGGAACGTGTCATGCGCACTTTCGTTCCCGGTATGATAAAAAATTTATCAGCCTCCTTGCGGTCGGCGTCAACCTGCGTGAAACAGGATGTCAATTCCGAACCGGAGCCCGATGCCATGCCCGCAAAACTCTCTGTCAATCTGAACGCAATTGCCATGTTACGCAACCGCCGCGATCTTCCATGGCCGGATGTCGCGCATTTCGGGCATATTGCACTGGAGGCGGGGGCGAGCGGGCTGACTGTACACCCGCGGCCTGACCAGCGCCATATCCGCTTCTCGGATCTACCGGCCCTGCGCGCGCTGATCGATGACAGGTTTCCCTCCGCGGAGTTCAACATTGAAGGATATCCGAGTGAGGATTTTCTCCTTCTGTGCGAAAAGACCCAGCCCGAACAGGTCACACTCGTACCTGACGATCCGTCGCAGGCAACCTCCGATCATGGCTGGGATTTCCGCGCGCATGCGAAATTTCTGAAGCAGGTCGTCGGACGGCTGAAATCGGGCGGCATGCGGGTGTCGCTTTTCGCAGATGGCGACGGCGAACGCGAGCCGGTGGAACTGGCGGCTGAGACGGGCGCTGTGCGTATCGAACTTTATACCGGGCCCTATGGCGGCTGTTATGACGATCCGCACAAGGCCGATGTGCTCGTCGAGACGCTTGGGCGGACGGCGGACCATGCTGCGGCGCTCGGACTTGCCGTCAATGCGGGCCATGATCTCACCGTCGCGAACCTGCCAAAGCTGATGAAACGTATCCCTTATCTGGCCGAGGTTTCAATCGGCCACGGGTTGACGGCGGATGCCCTGGAATATGGCATGGCGGAAACAGTCCGGCGTTTTCGGCAGGCCTGCGGTCAGGCTATTTCATAACCAAAGCCAATTTTTTCGCCTATGTTCTGCCTTGCGCATGCTCCGTGCGCGAGGGCGGCGGGAGATATGTCGGAACCGGTCCCGCCGAACTAGGTTCTGGGTTGAGTATCGGCGTTTCCGATAGTCGGAATTCACTTTCCGGACCGGTGCTCGGGCTTTTGAAGGCAGAGACATATGCAAGAACATCATGTTGTCGTCGTGGGTGGAGGCTTCGGCGGTTTGCAGCTGGTACACGGGCTGGAGGGGGCCCCTGTCCGCATCACATTGATCGATCGTCGCAATCATCATCTTTTCCAGCCATTGCTTTATCAGGTTGCGACGACTGCGCTGGCGACATCCGAGATCGCGTGGCCGATCCGTCATCTCTACCGCGATCGCAAGGAGGTCACGACGCTGCTTGCCGAGGTGACCGGCGTGGATCGGGCGGCCCGGACCGTGCATCTCAACACCGGTGAAACGATCCGTTTCGACACTTTGGTGCTCGCGACAGGCGCACGCCACGCCTATTTCGGTCACGATGAGTGGGAGCGTTCCGCGCCGGGTCTCAAGACGCTGGAGGATGCGACAACGATCCGCCGCCGCCTGCTTCTGGCTTTCGAACGGGCCGAACTCGCGACCAGCGAAGAGGAACGACAGGCACTGCTAACTTTTGTCATCATAGGGGCAGGCCCGACCGGCGTGGAAATGGCAGGCATGATTGCAGAGCTTGCCCATAAGGCGCTGCCGGCGGAATTCCGCAACGTTGACACCCGAAAGACCCGCGTGCTGCTCGTCGAGGCTGGTCCCCGCGTGCTGCCGGTCTTTACGGAGGATCTTTCGGCCTATGCCAAGGAGGCGCTTGAGAAACTTGGCGTCGAGGTTCTGCTCGGAACGCCGGTGACGGCCTGCAGCGACGAGGGCGTGACGGTGGGCGAGACCCATTATCCATGCCGTACGGTCGTCTGGGCCGCCGGCGTGCAGGCTTCTCCCGCGGCCAAATGGCTCAATGCCGCCGCCGACAGGGCAGGGCGGGCCATTGTGGGGCCACAGCTTAATCTGGAAGATGATCCCGATATCTTCGTCATCGGCGATACCGCCGCCGTCAATCAGGAAAACGGCAAGCCGGTGCCGGGTATTGCGCCTGCGGCAAAGCAGCAGGGCGCTTATGTCGCGAAGGTCATCAAGGCGCGGCTTGACGGCAAGCCGTTTCCTTCCCCCTTCCGCTACGGCCATCAGGGCAATCTTGCCACGATCGGCAAACGCGCCGCGGTGATCGATTTTGGCCGGTTCAAGCTCAAGGGCGTGCTGGCATGGTGGATATGGGGACTTGCCCATATCTATTTCCTGATCGGAACGCGTTCGCGGCTGGCCGTGGCGTGGAGCTGGCTTTGGATTTACTTGAGTGGCCAGCACAGCGCGCGGCTGATCACCCAGAAAGAAACGCTGAAGGACGAGGCGTGAGGCAAGCGACAAAGAAACGGCGGGAAGCATGGCTTCCCGCCGTTTCCTGTTTCGCCGTTTCCGGACGCATCAAGCGTCGAGCGACGCCATGTCGATGACGAAGCGGTAACGTACGTCGCTCTTCAGCACGCGCTCATAAGCCTCGTTGACGTCCTTGATGTCGATCTTTTCGATTTCGGACACGATGTCGTGCTTGCCGCAGAAATCCAGCATCTCCTGGGTTTCCTTGATGGAGCCGATCATAGAGCCAGCCAGAGAACGACGGCCGGGGATGACCGAGAAGGCGTGCACTGGGATCGCATGTTCAGGCACACCGAGAAGCACCATGGTGCCATTGACCTTCAGCAGGCCGAGATAGGCATTCCAGTCGATTTCCGCCGAAACGGTGCAGAGGATCAGGTCGAAGGTACCGGCGAGCTTTTCGAAGGTCGAGGCATCGCTGGTGGCATAATATTCCTTCGCACCAAGCTTAAGGCCGTCTTCCTTCTTGGAGAGTGTCTGCGAAAGCACGGTGATATCCGCGCCCATGGCTGAACCGATCTTCACGCCCATATGGCCAAGACCGCCCATGCCGACGATAGCCACCTTCTTGCCCGGGCCGGCATTCCAGTGCTGAAGCGGCGAATAAAGCGTGATACCAGCGCAGAGCAGGGGAGCGGAGGCGTCGAGCGGCAGGTTTTCCGGAATGGAGAGGACGTAATCTTCCCGCACGACGATATGGTCGGAGTAACCGCCCTGCGTGGCGGTCTTTCCGTCGCGTTCGACGGAGTTATAGGTCTGCACGAGACCCGGCATGTACTGTTCATTGTCGAGATCGCGCGTGGCGCAACCGACGCAGGAATCGACAAAACAGCCCACGCCGACATGATCACCGACCTTGAATCTGGTGACCTTGGAGCCAACGGCGCGGACGACACCGGCGATTTCGTGGCCCGGAACGATCGGGTAGACGGCGTTCTTCCATTCGTTGCGGACGGTATGAATGTCGGAATGGCAGATACCGGCATATTTGATATCGATGACGACGTCGTCATCATTCGGCTCGCGGCGTTCGAAGGTGAACGGGGTAAGCGGCTTCGACGCATCTGTCGCAGCGTAACCTCTTGCAATAGCCATGTGAATATCCTTTCGGGAGTTGGGGACGGCGGAATATGCAATGGAAGAACGAACGGGCGTTAGAGCGATCCTCCTAGCTTTTTGCACGATCCTGCAAAAATATGATGGTGCGCTCTTTGCGCGGGCCGAGAGGCTTTCTAGATAGATGACATCAAACACACCTCTTCCGTCAGTCAAGGGATTTCCCCTATGTCCTTGTCATTCAATGTCTATCAGGAAATTGCCTCCATCGCCGCGCGGCATGCCACCAGCGACGGCGAGGTGCAGACGGCAATTGGCTCCCTTGGCATCAGCCGGCGTACGACTCCGAGCGCTCCCTGCCACGGCAGTTATCGCCCTTGTCTCGCCATGGTGATCCAGGGATCGAAAAGCGTCCAATTGGGGACGGACACCATCAACTACGGTGCCGGCGATTATCTCCTGACATCGCTTGATCTGCCGGTTGCGTGGCGGGTGGTGGAGGCGAGCAGGGAAGTGCCGCATTTCTGCATCTCGCTTGCCATCGACAGTGAAAAGCTGCTCGATCTCATGCGGCGTGTTCCTATCGATCCGCCGGTGGAGCCGACGAATGCGCAGCGCGGCATCGTGGTCAACACAGCCACGCCGGAACTTCTCGATGCGGCCATCCGCCTGCTGCGCCTGCTCGATCGTCCTGCAGACATTGCCGCCGTGGCGCCGCTCATCGAACAGGAAATCCTTTATCGCATTTTGACCGGACCGGCCGGCGGGCAGCTGATGAACATCATTGCCGCTGGAAGTCACGGCAACCGCATCGCCCGCGCCATCGCATGGCTGCGCGAGAATTTCGCACGCCAGCTGCGCGTCGAAGACCTTGCAGATCACATCGGCATGAGCGTCTCGTCCTTCCATCATCATTTCAAGACGATCACGGCCATGACGCCGGTCCAGTACCAGAAGCAGCTTCGCCTGCATGAGGCGCGGCGGCTTATGCTGCTGGAGCGACTGGATGCCGGCACCGCGGGCCATCGCGTCGGTTATCAGAGCCCTTCGCAGTTCAGCCGAGAATATAGCCGCTTTTACGGATTATCGCCGTCGCGGGATATCGATGCATCGCGCGAGATTGCGGCGGGGTAGACTGGGGCTGTGCATTCGTAGCGGGTCGTCGGTGGGTGTGGCTTACCCCCCCTCTGCCTTGCCGGGCATCTCCCCCACAAGGAGGGAGATCGACAAGATGCGCTATCGCCACTTCATTCTCTAAGGTCGAGATGGGCAAAACCTTGCCGCATATCTATCTCCCCACCTGTGGGGGAGATGCCCGGCAAGGCAGAGGGGGGGTAAGCCACACCCACCGACGACCCGCTACCACACACAACCGCCTGAAGACGTACCCCGCGTGCTATTCATCCCACGCCGCACCGCTTCAATTCTCATCCCCCTCTAAAGAATCCGCTTGACCGCAACGCAGCCTCCGCTTAAATGGCGCTCGAACCGTACCGTACGGTACATCAATCGAGCCCCTGGAGTGGAAAGACTTGGCTTCCGACCCGATCACAGCGCAGGAATTTTCGCCGCGCCAGAACGCCGTTCTGGACCAGGCATTGCGTCTATTGGTCGAAGGCGGCGAGAAAGCGCTGACCACATCGGGACTGGCGCGCGCCGCCAACTGTTCCAAGGAAAGCCTTTACAAGTGGTTCGGTGATCGCGATGGCCTGCTGGCGGCGATGATCACCTTTCAGCAGAGCAAGGTCCGCACCTTCGAAAAGGCGGGTGACCGCGTCTCCGCACCGCAGCTTGCCGATCACCTCGAGGTTTTCGCCCATGATCTGCTGGATGTGCTGGCAGGCGACGTGTCATTGGCGCTTAACCGTTTGGCGATAGGGCAGGCGAGCCGGGATGGCTCGAAGCTCGGTGATCTGCTGCTGGAACGTGGTCGTCGCCAGATCGACCGCCGCGCCCGTGGGCTGATCGAGGCAGGTCGCCGTTCCGGTTACCTGCGTTTCGATGATGCCGAAGAGGCATATCGCAGTTTTTACGGCCTTATCGTCTCGGATCTGCATGTGCGCATGCTGCTGGGCGAGGCGCCGGACAAGGATTTTTCTGCCCGGGCGAAGAAGGCGGTCATTGCCTTCCTGGCACTCTACGGCACGGAAAAGGTACATTCGGAACTGGGCGGCAAGGTCGCTTAAGCTTCCGGTTCAGACAACTGAGAGACAAGCATTAGGGAAGGACCATAAAATGCGCGTTTATTATGATCGTGATGCCGATCTCAATCTCATCAAGTCCAAGAATGTCGTCGTCGTCGGTTACGGCTCCCAGGGCCGCGCCCATGCGCTGAACCTCAAGGATTCCGGTGCCAAGAACGTCGTCATCGCTCTCAAGGCCGGTTCTCCGACCGTCAAGAAGGCCGAAGCCGATGGCTTCAAGGTCATGACCGTTGCCGAAGCCGCCAAGTGGGGCGACCTGCTGATGATGGCAACGCCTGACGAACTGCAGGCCGACATCTACAAGGCCGACATTGCCGGCAACATCCGTGATGGCGCAGCGATTGCTTTCGCGCACGGCCTCAATGTTCACTTCGGCCTCATCGAGCCGAAGGCATCGGTCGACGTCGTCATGATCGCACCGAAGGGCCCTGGCCACACGGTTCGCGGCGAATACCAGAAGGGCGGCGGCGTTCCGTGCCTCGTTGCCGTTCACCAGAACGCTTCGGGCAACGCCCTTGAACTCGCTCTTTCCTACGCCTGCGGCGTTGGCGGCGGCCGTTCGGGCATCATCGAGACCAACTTCAAGGAAGAGTGCGAAACCGACCTCTTCGGCGAACAGGTCGTTCTGTGCGGCGGTCTCGTCGAACTGATCCGCGCTGGTTTCGAAACTCTGGTCGAAGCCGGTTACGCTCCGGAAATGGCCTATTTCGAGTGCCTGCACGAAGTGAAGCTGATCGTTGACCTGATCTATGAAGGCGGCATCGCCAACATGAACTACTCGATCTCCAACACCGCAGAATGGGGCGAATACGTCACCGGTCCGCGCATCATCACTGCCGACACCAAGGCTGAAATGAAGCGCGTCCTGCACGACATCCAGACCGGCAAGTTTACCTCCGAGTGGATGCAGGAATGGAAGGCCGGCGGCGCTCGCTTCAAGGGCATCCGTCGCAACAACGACAGCCACCAGATCGAAGAAGTCGGCGCGAAGCTCCGCGGCATGATGCCCTGGATTGGCAAGAACAAGCTGGTCGACAAGGCCGTCAACTAAGCTTCATTGCTTGATGAAAATTTTGGAGGCCGGGGCGAAAGCTCCGGCCTTTTCCGTTAGGGAACGGGCCGGTTTAGCTTGACTCTCGATCAACGATACGTACATAAATCTGTACATATCTACGAGAGGCGGTTCTCATGGCAAATGTGCGATTCACGGAATTCCGGCAGAACTTCGCGACCCATTTCGACCGGGTTCTGGAGACGCGCGCGCCGTTGCTGGTTACTCGGCAGGGGAAGGAGGCGGTCGTGGTTCTCGCTGAGGGGGAATACGAGAGCATGCAGGAAACGCTGCATCTTTTATCCAACCCGGCAAATGCCTTACGACTTCGTACTTCCATGGATCAACTTGAACGCGGCGATATCATCGAGCGGGATCCAACCGAAGAATGAAGCTCGTCTGGACGCTGAGTTCATGGGACGATTACGAGTTCTGGCAAAGAACCGATGCTCGTATGGTAGAGAAAATTAACGACCTCATACGGAATGCCAAACGGACGCCCTTTGCTGGGCTAGGAAAACCGGAGCCTCTGAAGGGCGATATGGCAGGATATTGGTCTCGTCGGATTTCCGCCGAGCATCGGTTTGTCTATCGTGTATCCGGGTCCGGCAGCGAACAAAGGCTGGAGATCATCCAGTGCCGCTTCCATTACCAGTAATTGGTCACTTGGGCGGGATGACGCCCTTCGTCAGCAGAAAGCAGCCGTAAAACCGCGTCTCGCCCGTCGTGATGACGCAATAGGCCTGCTTGGCTTTTTCGTAGAAGGCAAAGCGTTCAATGCCGTACATGGGGGCGGACTTTCCTTCCGCCGCGTCGATTTCCTTCTGCACTTCGGTCTGTACCGGTTCCAGTTGATCGGGCGCGCCCATCACTTCCATGCGGCCGACTGAGGGCTGCAGCGGGGTATCGAGCGGCAGAACGGACAGGATCGCTTTCATTGCGCGGGCAGCGGAGACGTTGTCGATGTGAAGAACCTTGCCGACTGTGGTGTGGCGGGCAACAGAGTCGGAGGGGAAATTGGTGTCCGAGATCACCAGCGTGTCGCCGTGACCCATGGCGCGCAGCGCGTGCAGAACGTCGGCATTCAGCGCCGGGTCGATATTCTTCAGCATGTCCTCAAACTCCCATGATGCTTTCGCCGTGTCGTGGCTCGCGTGCAATCCAGCCGGAAAACCCCGTGGCGTCAATCGCAAAGGTGTGATTGTGAAGCTTTGCGCAAGGGTGTATTTGGCTTTGTCCGCGAAATCGGCCTCGATTGAGACCAGTTAAGGGCAATGTGCAGGGAGGCAGAAATAATTCGAAAAACTGATAAGTCAGTATTGCTGACGTATCGACATTTCTGTAAAGATGCACGCATAAAAACGACACAAGAGGAAACGTACCCATGCTCAATTGGGAACAAATTTTCGCCACGCGCTCTTCGCGTATGAAGGCGTCTGAAATCCGCGAGCTGCTGAAGCTGCTCGAGCAGCCTGATATCATTTCCTTTGCCGGCGGTATTCCGGACCCCGCTCTTTTCCCAGCAGAGGAGTTTCAGCAGGCTTACGCGGAGATTTTTTCCGGCGCGCAGGTCAACGCCGCGCTGCAATATTCCGTCAGCGAAGGTTACAAGCCGCTGCGCGAATGGCTGGCGGGCGAAATGGACAAGATCGGCATCGAATGCACCGCCGACAACGTCTTCATCGTTTCCGGTTCGCAGCAGGGTCTCGATTATCTCGGCAAGCTGTTCCTGTCGCCAAAGGATACGGCGCTGGTCACCTGGCCGACCTATCTCGGCGCGCTCTCGGCATTCAATGCCTATGAGCCCAACTATGACCAGCTGAACCCCGGCGGTAACCGCACGCCCGAGGCTTACCGCGAAACCGCGGCCAAGCTTGGCGGTTCGGTGAAGTTCGCTTATCTATCGGCCGATTTTTCCAATCCGACCGGCGAAACCGTCGATCTGGCCGGACGGCAGAAGCTCCTGGAGCTTGCTGACGAGCTCGATATCGCCGTCATAGAAGACGCGGCTTATCAGTCGCTGCGTTATGATGGCGAAGCCGTTCCGCCGATCATGGCGCTCGACATTGCCCGTTCGGGCGGCATTGAAAACACCCGCACCATCTATTGCGGCAGCTTCTCGAAGACGCTCGCTCCGGGTCTGCGCGTCGGTTACATCGTCGCTTCCGCTCCTGTCATCCGTAAGCTGGTGTTGATGAAGCAGGCCGCCGACCTGCATTCCTCGACGATCAACCAGATCGCCATCGAACGCGTCGCCTCGCGCGGCTTCGACAAGCAGGTGGCCAAGATCAAGGCAGCCTATAGCGCACGCCGCGATGCGATGCTGGCGGCGCTCGAGAAGTACATGCCGAAGACGACCAGCTGGACGAAGCCGGAAGGCGGCATGTTCATCTGGGTGACGCTGCCTGAGGGCATGGATGGGGCGGCGCTGCTTGCCAAATCCATCGCCACGGAAAAGGTCGCTTTCGTTCCCGGCCGTGCTTTCTTTGCGGATGGTTCGGGCACGAACACGCTGCGCATCAGCTTCTCCTGCGCCAACGAGGCGATGATCGAGGAAGGCATGAAGCGCCTCGGGCGGTTGATTGCGACGGCTCAGGCGGAAACGGCTGAGGTAGTTCCGGCG
The DNA here is from genome assembly GCF_003261015.1 of Agrobacterium sp. MS2. NCBI lineage: Bacteria > Pseudomonadati > Pseudomonadota > Alphaproteobacteria > Hyphomicrobiales > Rhizobiaceae > Agrobacterium > Agrobacterium sp. MS2. The sequence continues at coordinate 27,700 of NZ_QLNF01000012.1, forward strand.
ATTTGAGGGTTGCGAGGTTTTTCGGCGGCGACGGGGGTTGTGGCTTCACCCCCCTCTGTCCTGCCGGACATCTCCCCCTCAAGGGGGGAGATCGACTCGCGGTTAAGGTATCGCCTATCGCAACAGTTGAAAATGAAGTGCTGTCAACGCCTCTTGCCGATCTCCCCCCTTGAGGGGGAGATGCCCGGCAGGGCAGAGGGGGGTGAGCCGCAAGCACCAAGAGGCACTGTTCCCCTCAATCCCGCTGGCCCCAACAGATCACACCACTAAAATCCTGCCTGTCACATACATGTTATGCAATCATGTTTTAGCGGTCCCACCGAACAACAGGGACTGGATCCATGAAGACGCTGCTCTCCGCTTTCACCGCCATCGTATCGCTTGGCTTCATCGCCACTGCTGCCAATGCCGCCGATCTGGTGCTTTATACCAGCCAGCCGAATGAGGACGCGCAGGCGACCGTTGACGGGTTCAAGGCTGCCAATCCCGGTCTCGAAGTCGAGTGGGTGCGTGACGGAACGCCGAAAATCATGGCCAAGCTGATGGCGGAAATCAGCGCCGGCAATCCGGTTGCCGACGTGCTTCTGATCGCCGATACCGTGACGCTGGAGCGCATGAAGCAGGCCGGTCAGCTGCTCGCCCACAAGTCTCCCGAAGCCAAGAATATCGATGCCACGCTCTATGATGCAGACGGCTTCTATTACTCCACGAAGCTCATCACGACAGGCATAATGTACAATACGGCCGCCGCGATGAAGCCGACGAGCTGGAAAGATCTGGCGAAGGCGGAAGCCAAGGGTCTCGTGACCATGCCGAGCCCGCTGACGTCGGGTGCCGCACTGATTCACGCGCAGACGCTTGCCGCCGCAAATGGCCTCGGCTGGGATTACTACAAGCAGCTGAAGGCCAATGAAGCCATTGCCGGCGGTGGCAACGGCGCGGTGCTGAAGTCCGTCGCTTCGGGCGAAAAGGCTTACGGCGTGGTGGTCGATTACATGCCGATCCGTGAAAAGGCCAAGGGCGCACCGGTCGAATTCGTCTTCCCGGAAGAGGGCGTTTCTGCTGTCACCGAGCCGGTCGCGATCATCAAGGGCACCAAGCACGAGGAAGCGGCCAAGAAGTTTGTCGATTACGTGCTTTCGGAAAAGGGCCAGCAGGGCTTCGTCAAGCTCGGTTACATCCCTGTCCGTGCCGATGCCGGCATGCCGGAAGGTTTCCCGGCCCGCGACAAGATCAAGGTTCTGCCGCTCAGCGCTGCCGATGCACTGAAGAATTCCGAACAGGATCTCAAGACCTTCTCCGATATTTTCGGTTCCAAGGGCTGATAAATCGGAATGACCCGTTCCAAGGCTTATGGAGACAGCCAGCCGCGCTGGCTGTTTCCTTTTGTGGTGAGTGTTGTTTTTGCGCTGAGCGCGCTGCCGCTCGGACGCCTCGCCTATACCGGCGTCGTTTCGTCACTGAATGGTGACATATGGCGACTTCTGGCCGATCCGGCGCTCTGGGATGCGGCGCTGAACACGCTCTCTACCTCGTTTTTAGGCATGCTGATTTCACTCGGAATCGGCGGCGCTTTCGCGCTTGCCCTGACGCTCTGCGACATCCGCGGCAAGTCGATCTTAAGCTTCCTGTTCATGCTGCCGATGATGATCCCGCCGCAGGTGACGGCGCTGTCGTGGATCGGCATGACCGGCCCGTCGAGTACGCTGCTGAAGGCCACCGGCCTTGCGCCGGCGATGGGTTCGCCGCAGCCGCTTTATTCCATCGCTGGCATCGCACTCTTGCTCGGTGTGCAGCACGCGCCGCTCGTCTATCTGTCGCTGCGCGCCGGGCTACTCGCCTTACCGCAGGACGGCATTGAGGCCGCCAAGCTTTCCGGGGCTTCACCACGGCGCGTTTTGTGCGATATCATCCTGCCGCTTTCCACGCCTGGACTGATCGCCGGTGCGGCGATCTCCTTCGTCTCCAACGTCGGCAATTTCGGCATTCCGGCGATCCTCGGCATACCCGCTTCGATCTTTACCCTGCCGACGCTCATCTACAGCCGTTTTGCCAGTTTCGGCACAAGCACATTCGGCGATATCGCCATTCTCTCGACCATGATCGCCATCATTTCCGTCGCCGGGCTTGCGCTGCAGGAACGGGCGATGAAGGGGAGGGACTATCGCATCATCGGCCTTTCAGGCAAGGCGGCGACCTTCCGGCTTGGGCTGTGGCGGGTGGCGGCGGAGCTTGCCCTGTGGCTCGTGCTGTTCTTCATGCTGGTGGCGCCGCTGACGGCGCTGGTGGCAAGCTCGCTCGCGCCTGCCTATGGGGTGCCGCTCAGCCTCAAGACCGCGACGCTGCATGCCTATGAAGAGTTGCTCTATCGGCAGAGCGTAACCCGCACGGCGTTCCGCAATTCGCTGTTTCTGGCGACGGCGACATCCTTGTGTCTCCTGGCGGTGACAGTGCTGACGGCTTATTTCCTCGTGCGTGGCAAAAGCCGGTTCATGTTCCTGCTTTCGGCGCTGGTGGATATTCCCTATGCGCTGCCGGGGGTGGTGATTTCCGTCTCTTTCGTGCTGCTTTTCGCCGCTCCCATTCCATTGCTCGGCATTACGCTTTACGGCACGATCTGGATCATTCTGCTTGCCTATTTCTCCTCTTTCTTCGCGGTCAGCCTGAAACCAATGGTCAGCGCTTTCCTGCAATTCGATCCATCGCTGGAAGAGGCAGCAAGGCTGTCGGGCGCGGGTTTCTGGCGACGGCTCAAGGATATTATCCTGCCGCTGGTCGGGCCCGCGGCAGGGGCTTCCGTCATCCTCGTGTTTCTGATCGCCTGCAACGAGCTGACGGTTTCGGCGCTCCTTTGGTCTGCCGGCACACAGACGCTCGGCGTGCTCATCTACAACCTCGATGACAGCGGCAGCTTCGATCTCGCCTCGGCGCTATCGGTGCTTGTCGTCATCATGGTGATTTTCCTCATGCTGCTGCTCGAAATTCTGGGGCGCTATCTGCCAAAAGGAGTTGTGCCTTGGCGAAACTGATCCTTAACCGCCTGTCGAAGAGCTTCGGTGCCGGTTCGAAACCGGCCGTGGACGATGTTTCTCTCACTGTGCGGGAAGGCGGCTTTCTGGCGCTGCTCGGACCCTCCGGCTGCGGCAAGACCACAGTGCTGCGCATGGTTGCCGGGTTCGAACAGCCGACGGATGGTTCCATCCTGCTCGGCGAGCGGGTGCTGGCCGATGCCGGCAGCATGGTGGCGCCGGAGCGGCGCAACATGGCAATGGTGTTCCAGTCCTATGCGCTGTGGCCGCACATGTCGGTTGCCGACAATGCCGGCTACCCTTTGAAGGTGCGCGGTATTACGGGCGAAAAATACCGCGAGAGGGTGCGTCAGGCGCTTGCCGCCGTCCGACTTGAGAGCTTCGCGGATCGCCGTCCCGCCGAACTTTCCGGTGGCCAGCGGCAGCGTGTTGCGCTCGCCCGCTGCCTCGTCACCGAGCCTGACGTCGTATTGCTCGATGAACCGCTCGCCAACCTCGACCGGCATCTGCGGCAGGAAATGGAAGAGACATTTCGGGATTTCCATGCCCGTTCCGGCGCGACGATGATTTATGTCACTCACGATCAGGCGGAAGCCATGGCGCTGGCAACCGATGTCGCCGTCATGTCGCACGGCAAGCTGCTTCAGGTCGCGGCGCCTGCGGAGCTTTACGCGCGGCCGGAGGGCAGGCTGGTCGGGTCGCTGGTCGGGCAGGGGACGATCCTCAGCCTCCCACTGCCGGAAGGGGCATCGCGCGATCTCGACTGGTCCGCACTTCGGGCGGCGATGGAGAGAGGCGCGGGAGCATCGCGGGCCGACGTGCTTGTGAGGCCGCAAGATGTGGTGCGGGATGCGGAAGGCATTGCCTGCACCGTCACCTCGGTTCTGTACGAGGGCGAGCGTTATGCCCTTCGTCTTGACCTGCCGGATGGGCAGGCGGTCAGGGCCTATTCGCGTGAAGCCGCAGCTGTGGGTGACAGGCTTCCGGTTGCCATTCGCAGCGGGTGGCGGCTTTAGAGCGCACGCACTGCCGAACGCTGGAAAGGCGGAGCGACACCGGCTAAGCTGGGGTCGCAGCAATAGGAATGATTCATGTCGCTTCGGCTTGCCACCTTCAATATCGAAAATCTTCTCACCCGTTTCGATTTCACCGGCTTTCGCAACCAGACGCGGCGCGACAGGGCGATCCAGCTTTTTGATATCAGGGACGAGGCGACCTATCAGGCCCTTGAAAGTGCGCGGATGGTCTCATCCACCGACGATACGCGCCAGCTTTCGGCGCTCGCCATCGCCGACGCGGATGCCGATATTCTTTGCCTGCAGGAAGTCGACAACATGGCGGCCCTGCAGGCCTTCGAATATGGCTATCTCTATCGCATGGTCGGCAATGGCTATCTGCAGAAATATCTGGTCGAGGGCAATGACAGCCGCGGTATCGATGTCGCGGTCGTCATGCGCGAGGAGACGCGGGATGGCGAGAAGATCGAGGTGGTCGACATCAAGAGCCATGCGGCGCTGACCTATCGCAATCTCGATCTCTTCAATCCGGCACTTGCCGCGACCAACCAGATCGATGACAAGATATTCAAACGGGATTGCCTTGAAATCGATCTGAGGATCGGCGGCAAGCCGCTGACGCTTTACGTCACGCATTTCAAGTCCATGACCAATGCCCGCGAAGCGTTGGACGCCCGGCTCGGCACCATGCCGATCCGCGAGGCGGAAGCCATGGCTGTGCGCCGCATCATCGAAAATCGCTGGGGTGCGGGCAATACGCGCAACAAGAATTTCGCGATCTGCGGCGACATGAACGACTATCAGGAACGCGTCGCGATTGCCGGTGACAGGCGCAATGGCTACAGCTTCACGCCCGTCGAAGAGGCAAGAAGTGCGCTCGATGTCTTCACTGCCGACGATTTTGTCATCAATCCGATGCTGCGTCGCGATGTCATGGACCGCTGGACGCTCTATCATTCGCGGGGCCCACAGGAGCAGCATTTGTGCCAGCTTGATTACATCTGGCTTTCTCCGCGCCTGGCCGAAAGCAACGCGACGCGGGTTCCCGAAATCGTCCGCGCCGGCCAGCCTTATCGCACCATCTTTCCGCCGGGGCAGGAGGTGGAGCGTTATCCGCGCACTGGCTGGGACCGCCCCAAGGCTTCCGATCATTGCCCTGTCGTGATGACGCTGGACCTGATCTGACGTCGTCGGCGGTCGGAAACCGGTGGCTTCTAACCGTTGGCGGCTTTCGGGAAATAGGTGGCCCAGACCCGGTTGCGACCAGCGCGCTTGGCTTCATAAAGCCGGTCATCAGCAATCGCGATCAACTCGTCCCAGCTGTTGACCGCCCGCGCTTCCTGCCAGACGACGCCAAAGCTCGCCGTCAGCGACAATCCACTTTGTTCATCCACGATCTGGGCTTCGATCAGGCGGCGGAGGCGGTCGGCCGTTGCCGTTGCCGTGGCATGGCTGACATCCTGCAGCACCACGACGAATTCTTCGCCGCCATAGCGGGCAAGAATGTCGTTCTTGCGCAATGCACCCCGCAACAAAGCCGCGGTCTTTTGAAGTGCAATGTCACCCATGGCATGGCCATAACGGTCATTGATCGATTTGAAATGGTCGATGTCGACGATCATCACGCCGAGCGACTGACACTGGTCCTCGCCCGTCAACAGGGAACGAACGGCCTTTTCGAGCGCCCTTCGGTTGAAGACGCCCGTCAGCGCATCCGTCTCGGAAAGTGCGCGTAACTGTTCGGCCAGCGCGCGCTGCTGGTTCTCCATTTCGCCCTTCTGACGAAGCTGCTCCCGCAGGAAGTCGAGTTCCTGGAACATCTTCTTCACCTCCGGGGCGACCCTGTCCTCATGCTGCGCCTCTGAAAGATCGCCCGCGGCGATGGCCGCAATCTGTGCCTGAACGGATTGCATGGGCCGGAACAGCGCTGTTTTGTAGACAGATGTGAGCCGTAGCAGGACCAGAACCGCAATACCTGCGAGAAAAAGCGATGTGGCGCCGTAGATCAGGGCTTCCTGCTGCTTCTTTTCGAGTCGCGCGCGTGTCTCGGCCAGAATGAGATCGCGCAACGTATCGGATGAACGCATCCCCGAAATATAGTTCCTGGAAAATTCAAGCACGCTCGGCTGGGCGGACGGCATGGCGATCACGATCGTATTCTGCGCGTAGCGCAGCGCCTGACCGAAATAATAGGTTTCGAGATCGCGGAATGCCCTGTCCAGTCGCGGCGTGGAAAGATAGGCGGCGGTGTAGTTGGTCAACGATGCCTTCAGTGATAGCAGGCTCTGCATCTCCGCATCGAACTTGGCGCGATAACCCAGCTTTTCCTGTCTGTTCGCCCGCAGACCCATGATCACATAGGAGCCGAGGCGACCGATCCTGTCCCGCATGACACCGGCGGTGCCCGTCATCGCGATGTCTATCGCCACATCGGGCGTCACCTTGATGATGGCACGCGCTGCCTTGCCACGCAGCAGATTGACACTGTCGGCGGCCTTGAACATCGATGATATGGCGCCCGACATGGCCGTGTGGCTGCGTGCCGACAGTGGCAGGGCGGCTACCTGATCCACCGCGTTGCGGGACTGCGCGAGTTTCTCGCGGGTCTCGGCCAGCGATTTCGCCAGCTCCGGCTGGGTCCTGATGTCGTCGGCGAAGGAAGCTTCCAGTTCCGACAGCTTGTCGTCCGTTGCCTTGCGCGCGGCAGCGAGAGCTGCGACCAAATCCTGTTCAGTGGTGGATGCGCCCATCACATTGTTCGCGGGACCGCGCTCTGCCGAAACCAGCCATGCGGACTGGAGAGCGGTTTCGAAGCGGGTGAGCTGCGCCGCGTTGGTACGGTAACGCAGATAGTTGGAAACGCTTGGCAGCGCGGCAAGGGTGGCCAGCAGGATGGAGCTCGCGGCGATGACGATCGTGCCCGTTAGCTGAATTTTCTGTATGCTTGCGCGCATTTGATGCGTTGTTCTCACTCAATCGGGTATAATTCATCACCATTTTAGCTGCGCCGCGTAAATACTTCGCTTATATTGCTGCGCTTTTGCCGTCTTGACGATCCTGCCGCCCGGCCTGAGGGCATGGTGTGGAAAAGCGCGCCGCCCGTGCTGCGCGATCAGTTTTCGCTTTACACCCGGTCAGAATCTGATAGTTGGCAAGGCACTGGATTGCCCTTGTAGCTCAGTTGGTAGAGCACCTGATTTGTAATCAGGGGGTCGCGGGTTCGAACCCTGCCGGGGGCACCAGTATTTTCAACCACTTAGATGAGGTTGAGGTTTCCCGCTCTACAGTCGGGGGCACGCAGGGGGCAAATTTGGCACTTGAACCCACCGACCGATTGGCGAAGCACCTCTCCATTCAGTTCCATTTCGATGACGAAACGAAAAGCAGGCTTGTTGCTTTAACGGCGCCTTTCGAAGGGTGGTCGGATCAGTACGATGACTTGATCCAAGCAATGGGCGGCGAGAGTGCGGCCATCATCTCGGCCTTCGAAGGTTGCGCCAATCGATTCCTGCGCGGAAATCTAAAGCCCAATAACAAAGTTCGTCAGAAAGCAATTCTCCAGCAGATTGAACATCACAGCCGTAGTCTCGTGGACCTACTTGTCTCGCCGGAGATAGAAGGCACAATCGCGGATCCATTTTCGATGCTTGCTAAGGTGAGCAAAGGTCGCGAAAAGCCGCTGTCCCGGGGAGACTTCTGGGAGAAGTATTATCAAATGCTGACAACCCTCGAATTGTTCGCCAAACACCGTCTTCTTAGTGGCGTAGAGCCCGATCAGGACGAGGAAGCTTTTGAGAAGCTGAAGCGTCGGAAAGAGTATCCGCGGTTCGTTCTTATGGCTGATCTTCTTTATGCCCATAAGCGCATAACGGGCGTTAACCCGTCAGCGTACGCGACAGTTGATAAGTCCGGCCACCAGAAGCGCAGCGAAGCCGTCGAATTTCTCTCTATCGCCGTGCCTCCGATCCTGAAGCAGGCGAAGGTAAAGAACCCGTTTGTTGATGACCAGGTTTTGAAGCTCGAGATAGGTCGGATAAAAAAGTTCTGGGATGCTGGACGAAACCCGGCCCTGGAATACACTTATGCCGACTGGGGGTCGCTCGTTCCGACGCTTGAGTGAAAATAGGATAAACAGAAATAGCGATTTCGCGCAGATCGTTTTCCTATGTTCTGATATTGTTCTGCGCTAGGATGCACTCCATAGCATTGATGGAGTGTCCCTATGGTAACCCGCATTCTTCCCCTTGAAGAAGTCATCCAGAGGACCGGCCTAAGCCGTCGAACCCTCTACACTGAAATGTCGGAAGGTCGCTTTCCGAAAGGTGTGCAGCTCACAGCCCGCCGTGTCGGCTGGCCTGAACAAGACATTGAAAGCTGGGCTGCTGAGAAGATTGCTGCTCGCGATGGGGTGTCTGCATGACAGGCGCCGATCATCAGCACAGCGAAATAGTCATCACCGCCGCGCAGTGGCTTGCGGAACAAAATCCTAACCCGACGCCAATTATTCCTACCCTGCGCGAGCGCTTCGGGCTCTCTGCCTTGGAGGCATGCGAGGCGGCGGCTTTGTCGAATAAGTATCGGGTATGGAGGCGCGCGCACGGATGACGGCCTCCCGCGATAAAGATGATATGACAGAGCATGAGGTGAAGAGCTTCACATCGTGGAAGCTGGACATCATCGAGGCCATATCTTGCGACTTGGCGCTTGAACCGATCGACAAGATTGTCGCCTTCCGAGTGATGCAACACATCAACATGCGGTCAAGAGATGCAAACCCATCCCTAAATAGAATAGCTGCTCAACTCGGTGTTCACCGAGATACTGTCAAGCGGAGCCTGAAGAGGCTCTGTGATCCAACGGGCGGGAAGCTGTGGATGACGCGTTCTCGCTCCAGCCGCACAGAGTCGTACAGCTACCAGTTCGTAACGGACCGCTTCAACATCGTTATGGACGCAAAAATAGCTCGGGAAGAGGAAGCAAAAGAGAAAGCCATAGCGACAAAGCGCAACCGTCTCGAAGTCGCACGTAAGCACCCTCGCGAAGTTGCAAATGTGCATTCTCATGAGGTTGCACGCGTGCATCATGGCGAAGGTGCAGACGTGCACCCCAAACACCTTCAATATAACCACCTTATAGAAACACCTTTCAATTCTTGCTCTGAGGGGAGTGAGTCTCTCTATAGCGACAGTGATCAAAGCAGCGCAGGCGTAAGGCCATCGGCAGCAAGGAACATTCCCTATCCAGTTCCGGCGAACGATTTCATTGGTCGGCAGATGGTTCTGTCGATCGTGGATGATCGCGACGTACCGGAAGTGATCCAGGAGAAGATGCAGCAGTTCATCATGCTCGGCATTCTGACGCCGGCCATGGCTGAACGCCTGATCGCGCCAGCGGTGCAAATCCCAGATCAGGAATCGGAGTTCAACTCGTGGATCACGCGGAACATTCCCGACCGCGCCAATCACCGGGAAGCCTACCGGCTGCTGCGTGAGCGGAAAATGACACCCGAAGTTTTGCGGAGGCTGGCAGCATGAAGAAAGATCAGCTTGACCTTTTCGCCTGGGCCGATGCGCGGCCGTCGGCGCAGATAATCGATCTGGTACCGATCATCGTGCGGAACATGCCCGACGTAGATCTGCAGTACCCGGAGCCCGCCAAGGTCATTCGCCCTGCATTTGAGCGCAAAAGGAGCGTAGCATGAGCAATGTAGTGAGTTTTCCAGAGCGGCGGCGTGTTGAAATATCCTATGGCCGTCTCGTTCGCTCTGTCGTCATCGATGAGAACGGAATCCGGCCATCGCTTAGCGATATCGGTCAGCATCAGTTTTTCGTTGAGGCTGTTGAGCCAGACAGTCGAGTGGTGATGTGGTCCGGCCCAAGCTACGACGATGCGATCCGGCAAGCCCATGAACTCGACGGAGAGTTTGGCCCTGTCTATGACCTCGTAGTCGAGAGCGCGTGAGGTGCACCGTGGATAATGAACTTCTACCGATAAGTGGTATTCTCGATACCAATTCGACCTTTGGCGATGTCACGCCAGTTGGTGATAAATTGAGCTTGGACAACGGCGCGGCGTCGAGCGTGACATCAGCAAAAGAACAGGCTCGAGAGCGCAAGCGCCGCCAGCGCGCAAGGGAAAAGCAGGTTGCCTCGATCGAGTTCGTCAGGACCGATGCCAGCCTGTTTCTGCACCCCGACAGGCTCAGTCAGAAGGCAGGCGCTCCAAAGCATCACCTTCGGCGCATGGCAATCAAGGAACTGGTCGACAATGCCCTCGATGCGGCTCCCACGGCCGAGCTAACAGAAATAGACGAAGATACGTTTGTCGTGACGGACAACGGCCCCGGTATCGACCCCGAAAAGGTCGCGACGATGTTTTCGGTCACACGACCGATGATGAGCACGAAGCTTATCAGGCGTCCTACCCGTGGAATGGTCGGCAATGGCAATCGTGTTGTTGCAGGCGCAGCTTTCGCCAGCGGCGGAATGCTGGTCGTTGAAAGCCATGGCGTTCGCCAAGAACTGTCATTCGACAAGACCACCGGCGACACCATCGTTTCCAGCCGAGGTGATTCAGAGGTGGCGGAAGGCACCCGGATTACGATAAAGTTCGGGCCAGCAATCCCGAGGGACATAGCCGCATCAGTATGGGGGATGGTTGCCATCACGTTGGCCGGGGAAGCATCAAGCCCCATGCTGACGCACCCTGACTGGTACTCCGAAGCTGCCTTCGATGAACTGCGGGAAGCGGCGCGGGGCACAGCTCAGGACCTAGCGAGCCTTTTCAACGTGGATTTATGTCACGCTTCGGGGGACCTCTTTGAGCAAGATCAATCGGCGGGCGTGCAGCGTGACATCCGGCCAGACGATCCAGCCAGCAGCCTGACGCTTAGCGCCCTCAAGGCTCTTGCGCCAAAAGCCCCGAAGCTGGTTCCTATTGCTGAAGATGCGTTTCACGGCGCTTATAAGATCGAGACGATGACGGCACTCGTCGCCGGTGCGAACGTTCCGGCCGTTGTACAAGTATGGGCAAAACAAGCAGACCGGCGAACGAACGGCACTGACGTTCGGCTTATCGTCAACCGGACCCCTGCTGTAGCCGAAATCTCAATCCATCCCGGTGGCGAAACCTACATCCGCGGCTGTGGAATGCAATGGACATCAATCGGAACTGTTCCTAAAGGCGGGTACTCTGTCACCCTCGCGATCACCACGCCCTCCATTGCGCTCATCAGCGACGGGAAGACACCAGACCTTTCACCTTTCCGCGATGGCATCACGTCGGCTGTTGGTGCAGCGCTACGCAGATCACACCGCCCCAAGTCCCGTGGACTGTCGATCAAGGATGCAGCCTTCGAAATCATGGAAGAGGCTTATCTGAAGGCGAGCGCCAACGGCACGTTGCCGGCGAACGCTCGGCAGATCATGTATGCCGCCAGACCATACATTTTGGAGCGGACGGGCCAGATCAAGCTCAACGACGCTTATTTCACGCAAACACTCCTCCCTGCCTTCATGGATGATTGCCCAAACATGACGGCAAAATGGGATGTGGTTTATGACGCCCGAGGCCATCTCGTGGAGCCGCACACAGACCACAGCCTGGCGCTAGGGACCATCCATGTGCGGGAATACCTTCAGCGCCGACCGAGGCAGGAGGCTGGAGCGCTTATCAGCACGACCGCTGGGCTTCACCCAACTATCGGACCCGGTGACAGATATGGAGCAGTGCTGTTCCTTGAGAAAGAGGGCTTCGAACCGCTTCTCCGCGCTGCAAGGATTTCAGAACGGTTCGACGTGGCCATCATGTCGACCAAAGGCATGTCGGTTGTCGCTGCCCGCGCGCTGATCGACCGCCTTTCCTCGGCAGGCATAAAGATACTTGTCGCCCATGACCTCGATATGGCTGGCATCCGCATTTTCGGAACGCTTGGCACGGATAGCAGTCGATATCAGTTCTCCCATCGGCCGGATGTCCGGCGTCTCGGGCTAACGCTCGATCAGGCCGATTCGATGAACCTACAATCCGAACGTCAGGAGGTTCAAGGCGATCACGCGCGCATCCTCGAAGGTCTGCGCAACCATGGCGCCAGCGAAGGCGAACTGAAGTTCATTGCGTCCGGCCAGCGCGTCGAGCTCAACGCCATGCCATCCGACCAGTTTGTGACATGGATCGAATCCAGCTTACGGGAAAACGATGTTCAGAAGGTCATTCCGCCGGCCGCTACGATTGAACAGCAGGCTCGGCATATCCTGGGCCTGCGTCATTTGAAGCGGTCCGTCGCTGATCTAGAACGCGAAGCGCGGATTCATGCCGCCAAGGTGGAACTGCCATCCGATCTGGATAGCCGCATGAGATCGGCCTTCGAGAATGACCCTTCGTTGCCATGGGAAGACGCCCTTCGTCGCGCTTTGGATGGTGTCGCCTGAATGAGCCACGGCGAGCTATTCACCCCGCAGGAATTGGATAGGTGCGATGGACTAGGCCTCGCGCCTATCCTCATGCGCCATGATGAGATCATTAACTTGAAGATGGCCGTTCATGTGACCGGCCGGAGCGAGCGCACGATCAGGGACTGGTGCAGGGACTTCGGAATAGGTGTGAAGGCTTGCCCAGGCTCACCGCTGCAAATATCGGCACCAGCCCTTGAGATGGTCAAGCATGGTGACTTCGCAGCGCTAGAGCTTTTACGCGAAGGAAATCGACAGCATCCCCGCGTGAAGCGGATATTCGACCACCTTGGCCTCCCCTTGTAGCCAGAAACGTCGCGAAAATCGGTAAAAGGTTGCCGCACCCTTCCAATGCCCAATAGCTGAAAACCGTGGCCTAATGCATCTCGAACACGAGATCAGGAGGTTACGGTTATGTCCATCGTCGCCAAACAGCGAAAGCAGAAAGACCCGATCGTCAACGTCATGTTGAATGGCGGCCGGGTCACTTCGGGCTTCAGAACGGCCCTGTTCGCCGCTGCCAGCCGCGCCGGCGTCTCCGTCAATGAATTCGTGCTGACTGCTGCTGCTGAAAAGCTCTGTGCTTCTGGCAGCCGGTTCTCTGGTGTCTTCGAGCCGGGTGATATCTCGCATAACGTCCAGAGCGCCGCATGAGCAAAAAGAGCCGCGCCATCCGCAAAGAGATCAGAGCCTTGGAGTATCAGGTTGAGCAACTGTTCGATCTGGTCGGCCGGCTGACCGAGAACCAGCGAAAGCTCATGAGCCATACCCAAGGCATCCCTGAAACGGTTGGATCAGCCGTCGGCGGCGCGGTGGCAGGAATTCTCGCAATCACAGAACGAAACCAGGCGGCACTCGATCATGTGCGCGTCGATCACTGAAAGGAAACGCACATGCCAGCAAAAACCGAAATGAGCGAAAGTGTCATCAACCAGCTGACTGATGTCATCGCTGACATCGTATCCAAGGCGGTCGATGAAGCGATCGACAAACGGCTGAACGCGAATGGCACTCTGACCAACAACCGCAAGCCAAGCGCTGGCTTCAAACTGCCGAGGGCCGAAGGCTACAAGGCGCCGGAGGGTGAATGATGTCAGCACCAATGAAACACCTGTCGGTGGTGGAGATAACCGCGAAGCTTTCCGAGATTGCTGAGAAGGAAGCGGCACACAACGCGCGTGACTTCGACGCTGAACTCCGCAAGGTTATGGTCGAGGGCGGTGACATCGACGCCCTTGAGAACGCGCAGCTGGAGGCTGAAAAGCAGGCCCGTCGGCTCCGCGTTCATCGCTCGGCGCTTGAGGCCGATCTACCAATCGCGCGCAAGCGTGAGGCCGAAATCGAGATCAAGGCGAAGCATGACGAGCATGTGGCTCTGCGGTCAGGAGCGGCAGAAGCGGCTGCTGGCGTCGTTGATGCGTGGAACAAGCTCACGGCGGCCCTGGATGAGTGGGAAACCTATCGTGAGAAGTCTGCGGAGATCAGCGAGGATGTGTATCGGCTCTGCTACGACCAAGGCCTTCAAATGCCTGAGCTCGGTCGGTTCGTAAGCAAGAATGTCCACGCTCTGGCGCCCAAAGCTCACGGCGATCTTGCCGACCGGCTAAACAGGTCGATCGGGGAGACGCTGAGCGTCGGTCGATACGTTCGAGGCTATCACGTCGATGGCTAAGAATGGTGGCGCCGGAGGAGTTTTCGTCTTTCGCCTCCGGCGCCATCGCTAACGATAACCGTCTTTATCAGGAGCATTCAATTGGGTGATTTTGCGCAACTGATTCTCACAGCCGATAGCACGGGCCTCCAGCGCGGGGAGCGTGCTTTGGACAGCATAAGCTCGACGGCTGAACAGACAGAGCGCCGCGTGGTAAAGGCGAGTGATGGAATGACGCGGGGTCTACGCTCCATCTCCAGCCAATCGACGTACGCCACTCAAGCGTTGCGTGCCAGCTCGATGCAACTATCTCAAATCGCACAGCAGACGAGCGCAACGGGAAATCTGCTTCAATCGATCGCAATTCAGCTTCCTGATCTTGCTCTCGCCTTCGGGCCTCTTGGCATCCTCGCTGGTGCTGCAGCTGGCGCTGCGCTGTCCTATTATTCGACCCTGTTAGATAGCGGCGATGATGCTGAGCAGACGTTGGCAGATCAAGCTGATTTGATTGTCCGCGCTGCCGAAAGCTGGGGTGAAGCAGTCCCGGCTTTGAGAGCCTATGTGGATGAACTCAAGAAGGCGAAGACAACGGCCGACTTGGTTGCCGCTATGGAAGCGATATCGAAAGAAAAGTGGTCTCTCGCTCGCCAAGAGGTGCAAAACCTCAATATTGATTTGGTGGCGCTTGTCGGAGATCTCCGAGCAGCCGGCGCTGAAGAGGCTTCGGTTATCAAACTCCAACGCTCCCATGCATCTGCCATGATGGCGGCGCGGTCGAATTTGGGCATGCCTTCGGCGCTGGCCGGAACTGTGCTGTTCGGCATTGTCATTCTCCAAATTGTCGAGAGGGTTTTGTCACTCCCTAAAAAGGGAGGCGGTCTTTATGCGAGTTCGAGAGCGGCGCCGCCGGTCAACTGCGGATCACGAGGAGCCGGGACAACCAGAGCAGCGCCGTTGTCGCGCTCGGCGCGTTCGAAAGCAGCCTTCAGAGCCGGGTTGGTAAAGAGGCTGGAGAGGCGGATGTTAACTGTGTTGCGTGCCATGTTTGATTTCCCTTGTTATCATGTTGCATTATTGGTATAAGGCTACATCAAACCAAAGTCAACACTTTTAATGCAAGGTTATATAAAATTGTCGATATCTCCCGCTCAGTGCCGTGCCGCTCGCTCCCTTATCGGTTGGTCGCAAGACAAGCTTTCTGAGGAGTCCAAAGTCGCAAAAGCTACCATCGCCAACTTTGAAGCTGGGAAGCGCTCGCCTTATGAACGGACCCTTGATGATATTCAGGAGGCTCTGGAGAAGGGCGGCGTAATATTCATCGCGGAAGACGAGATGAAAGCCGGTGGCGCTGGCGTTCGCCTCGATCCCGACGCGCAAGGCGACTAACGGGAAACCCGATTATCAATAGCTATCGGCGGGGAAGCGCGAGATGCTAACAACAGCCCTAAAGGGTCTAGTGTTCTTGATTGGCGGCCTACTGGCTCTGGCTTTGCTGGTTCTCCTCGTCTTCTGGTGGTCGTCTGCCAACGCCGAGCAATCGAATGCGGAATGCTCGATGCTGATAATCGAGAAGCACATTTCCCCCGCCAATGTCGCCACCGAGTACCGGCGGGCGTGCATGGCCTCCAAATCAGTATCTCCGCATGGTTCTGAACATCTTCCTTCTTTTCGCCAAGCCGAGCGACGGCCGAAGCCAGATCATTGATAGCCTCGTCCACAGTCTGCGCCCGATCCGCAATCAGCGTGGCCATAAGCGTGAAATTCTTCGTCACTTCTGTTGCGCCTCGACCTGTTGCGCAAAACGGCTTTGAAATCGATGGGCGCACTTTGGTCGCGATGTCGATGAGTGTACCGTCATCCAAATAGTAGGCACCATCGGTCAGCAACTCGATCCGATCATGCATGCAGAGGCTATAGAACATGCTCATAGCGCGCTCCTAAAATTGAGGTTGAAATGCTTGCCTATCAGGGATCCGCCGCCTTTGCTCGGTGAGGCATCGAAGATGGAATCGATGAAACTGTCTTGCAGTTTGTCCAACACTCGATCCAGAGCATTCAGGGCGATGTCGGCCCACTCGGACCAACTGATTTTTCCGTCATCAAGCGCTGATCGCACGTCATGAAGAAGGTCGCTCGTGACGCTCTTGTAATAGTCGGTTTCGTCTGCAAGCGCCTTTGCTGCCTCCGAGGAATTCCAATACTCTTCACCGAGCTTCTGAACAGCGCGCGTGTAGGTATCACTGTCTAGACCGAACTTTTCGTGGAGTTCATCAAGCCGCGTAAGCTCGATGTTGTACTTCTCGGCGGCCGTCCTCGTGCTGTCGTAAAGACTCTGGATTTCGCGCTGCTCTTTGCTGATGCGCTCAACTCGCCTAGACCCGCTGCCCGTATTGCGATTTTCCCAATAAAGTCCCTCTAGCTCGATCTTGGGCCGGTTCTCAGGCGTTGGCGGATTGATGGGCGTGAAGTCGTCACCCGTGTATATCTTGCCGTTCTCCGAAAAGACGGATGTAAGCTGATCCAGCGGCACCTGCCCTGTTGTCAGAGCTTGCACCGCTTGGTTTTGGAACAGACCAGCTTGACGCATAGCTCCCGCTATCGACTCAGACAGGCGTTCGAAGGCGCTTTTGAACTCGTCCACCGCCGGAATGCCTGTCTGGTTCAGTGCGTCGGATAGCGCATCCTGCACCGCTCGCATGGCGTCGGTATCTTCTTTTCCCGCAGCTACCGCCTCTGAGACCTTGTTGAATGCCGCTTACCGTTACATCCGCCGCCAATACTCCGCCAAGCAGATCCAGCGCGGCATTGTGGACGCCTCGTTCTCAGCCTGTCTCAAGACAGCATGGCGCATCGCCAAGCAGCGCCGCGAGGAAGCCCGCCAGGCTGCGAAAGTGGCCAAGGTGATGGAAACCCCTGCCGGTGACCGTCTCCGCGCTCTCCAGTCCGCTCTGGCCGATACCAACTACCTGTCACTCCGATACAGCGCCGCCGCTCGCCGCGCTGCCATCAAATCCGAGATAGCTGCCCTCACGGCGCACTGACCGCTCCAACCAGATAATTAGGAGACACCATCATGCCGAATACGATTCCGGCCGCTGGCGAAGCCATGCCAAAAACCACCAGGCGCGCTTTCCTTGCTGGTGTAGCTGTCGCCGCCATTCCCGCCTCTGTGGCTGTAACAGCCACTCAGATCCAAGCTTCTGGGCTGACAGCGCTCGTGGACAAGCACAAGGAAGCTGTCGCAGCGGACAGGGCGGCATGGGAAGCCATGTCGGACTTCGATGATATGCCGGAACTGCAAGCACGGCCTGTGGTACGAGTTCAAGTCGGACGAACCTTGATGGGGAAGAACGACGCCGGCGAAGACGTATGGAAGCTTAACTACGTCGCGTCGGAAGGAGCTATTCGCGAGGTTTTCGAAAAGCACGACCAGTGGGCACCGGGCCGGATGTTCCACGGCTCGCAGCAGTGGGTAGCTGATCGGCGCGCCGCTCATTACCGGCTTATGGAAGAAAAGCTGGAGGAGCTTCGCGCCATCCGTGCCGAGATAACGCGGATCGAGGATGACTGCGGTTACACAGCTGCATTAACCGAAGCCCGCCGCCTTTCAGCTATTGTGAAGGGCATCGAGGCTGAAATCATCGCCTATGTGCCAGCGACGTTCCAAGAGGCTATCGACAAAGCCAACTGGTGTGTCTGGGCGTCCAAGGATGACTACTGCTACCTCTACGACAGCTACGAGCTTTCAGATGTTCTGACGGATGTCTTGGCGTCGATCGGGAGGGCTTCAGCATGACGAACCCCTCTCAAGCGCGGCTCCAACTGCTCGATATCGTGAACATGATCGACATGGTCAAAAACATGAACATGGCGCTGCACATGGCCACTGCCGATATCGGGAACATGGAGAAGACGAACGCCCTGCAGTCGGTGACTGATGAGATCGAGAACCGCATCTGCATCATTCTGGATCATATCGAAGACTTGCGGGGGATACTCCCATGATTGCGGTCGCAGAAAGCCTTCAAGCCCGGCGCGCTGCTCTCGAAGCCAAGATCGAGGAACTTATAGCCCTGCTGGATCTTCTCGACGGTGACGAAAACCTCGAGCCCTATCTGGCTGACAGCGATCCAGAGGACGGCGACAGGGAGGAAGACGACGACCCGGAGCCGGAAGAAACCGACCAGAACGGCGACGAGCAGGATTGCTGCCATTCTGAGGATGAGTGGCGGCCGTTCAGCGGCGATCTGCAATTCGATGGATCAGGGAACGAGATAGCTCGCCAGATGGTCCACAAGCGCCACAGGAGGCAAGCATGAACACCGTCGTTTGTTTCCCTGTCCACCGCCAGCGCAGCGAGATCAAGCGTTGCGCCGGCAATCTCGACCGGCTGAATGGTGAAGCTGCAAGCCGATACTGGCGGGAGGAAATGCGCCTCTTGGCCGCCCGACTGTCAGCGATCGGAATGTGTGAGGCCGAGGTATCGAAGCAGGCTTTGCTCTTCACCGGTGCCGTCATGGAGGAGATGCAGCGCGCCTACGCCGAGCGCGCGCTTACAGCAGAATGACAGCAGATGACTGCATCATCGCTTCATTTCCAGCACGTTGCTTGGCCGCTGCTGGTCCGAAACAATCTCCATGAGAAGCGCCGCCCATGCATCCAGCGCGCGGCGCTTATCGGCCAGATAGTCGTTCCTGTCGTAGTGCCTGCCGGTGACTGCGGCAGCACCGCCGGTATCGCTAGAATGGGCCAAGACCTGAGAGACGATGAACCGCGGAATCCCTATGCGCTCACTGGTCAGATTTGTGGCGCCGGTTCGTCTCAAATCATGTGGCGTGGCGCGCGTCATTTCGAGCTTGTCGATAAGCCGGTTCATAGCACGGCTGAAAGCTCTTCGATCCATTGGCTTGTCGTCACCCTTTCCCCGAGGCGAGGGGAAAACATACTTCGATTGCAGGTCGTCAGGGCGGCAAGCTTCAGCTTCGTCGAGGAGTTCAATTGCCGCATCGCTCAGGGGTACAAGGTGAGGGCGACCGTGCTTCATTCTTTCGGGCGGAATGAGCCATGTACGCGTGGCACGGTCGATTTCCGACCATTCCATGCCGATGATGCTGCCGCCTCTCTGGAGCGTCACAGCGGCCATTCTGAGGGCAACCCCCATGTTGAGCGAAAGCTGCAGTTCCTCAATCGAACCCGGCTCTTTGCAGGCCGCCCAGAAGCGTTTGAGATCGACGTCGGTCATTACCGTGTCCCGAGCCTCAGGAACCTGCACAGCAATGTCGTGGGCTGGGTTACTATCGATCAGGCCATTGCGGATCGCATAGGCCATCAGCTGGCGGATAACATTGAGGCTGATGCGGCCATTCGATTTGACCTTTCTCGACTGCTTGGAAACGAACGCCTGTATCTCAGCGCGGGTTATGCTTGCCAGAGGTTCAGAGCCGAATGTCTTTTTCACAAGAGCGTCGTAGATCCTGCGCTCCTCTTTGATCGTGCTGGCTCGCTTCGGCTTAGAGTTTGCTCGATGTGTTCCAACGGCGCAGTCATCGAAATAGGCGTCAGCGAGGCCATCAAGCGTGTTGAGGTGCTTTCGTCTTTCCTCGGCTCTAGAAAGCCGCTCAGTGGCTACAACGTCCGATCCGCCAGCAACGGTGCCTTTAATCTTCCTCGCTTCCTCACGGGCCTTTGCGAGGGAAATAGAGGGGTAGGGACCTATCAGCTTGCGGCGGTGTTCGCCGGCGGCATTCCGATAACGGATAGACCATGAACGCACGCCCTTGTCGGTCACACGAAATGTCAGTCCAGGCTCTTGATCGTCTCTAAGCTCAAGGCGCTTGCCGGGCTCGGGCAAAGCGTTCTTCAGGGTATCGTTTGTCAGTTTGACCATCGGGGGCACATCCTCGGGGCACGTCGGGGGCACAAATTACTTGCGCGACAACGCATTTAACTGCACATTGCTGCACAATCAACCCACTGAGAATGCCTGTCAACAAAGGCTTTTGAGGAAATACGAAATGGCATCGCACTTAACCGCACGCAAGAACGCCCTTTTTTGTAATCAGGGGGTCGCGGGTTCGAACCCTGCCGGGGGCACCAGTATTTTCAAGGATTTGGCCTGTCTTTCATACGCACTGCACGACTGATGTTCGTGCAGTGGCTACGGCTTTATGTGATAGAGCTTGTGCACGATCGTCCAGTTGCCGTCGTGCTCCAGCAGGGACAGATATTCGTAAAAATCCATACCGTCGAACCGGGTTGTCAGCTTTACCGAGGCGCTGTCTCCCTCCTTGTCGATGCCGAGGATTTCGAAGGCGGGGTCGTGATCGGGAAGGCCGCGTTCGGTTTTGCGGACCTGATCGACAAAGTCCTCCAGAGACAGCCATTCAGTCGCGCCTTCGAATGTGCCGACGATGCTGGCGCGCGGGTCAAAAACATCGCGCAACAGGCCTTCATCCGCATAGGCCATGGCGTGCACATAATCCGTCACGGTCTGGGTAATGGTTTGCGGCATCGGATCTTCCCTCCCTCGGATCCAAAAGGGGAGCTTACACCCCTTGGCGACATTCCACCATAACCTCCTGAAAATGCGCTTGTTCGGGGCACGTGACGATCTCTCGTGGCGGCCCGTGCTGGAGGCGGTTCCGATGCCGGTCGACGTTTTGCGGCCACTGTCCACAATTTTGTCCCGGCTGTCGTTATAGTCGCCTTGGGTCCGACAAATTTCAGCCTCAAGGGCTTTTTCGCCAGAGAGACCCTCTCGTGCGGGAGCGCGTAAATTCGTGTTCTGCCGGTTTAAGCGCCGTCGCGGGGTGCCGCACGGGACGGATTTGGCCTATGATCCGGTTGCTGACCGGTTGAGAGTGGTAGCGGCGTGCGGGTAACAGTTTGCGTTTGAAGGTGTTTTTGTGATTGATCCCTATGTTTTGCTTGGCGTGGAGCGGGATGCCGACGAGGCGGCGATCAAGTCGGCCTACCGCAAGGTTGCGAAGGCTGCCCATCCCGACAGCGGTGGCGATGCCGAGCAGTTCGCGCGCCTGCAGACAGCCTATGAACTTCTGAAAGATCCCGTGCGCCGCAAGGTCTTCGATGACACGGGTTACGATCCGCAGCTTGCCGATGCCAAGGATCTCAAGGGCCTGCTGATGCTGGAAACGCTGGTCAATGAATTCATTCTGGATGAGCGGGAACCCGGCAGTTTTGATCCCGTGGCTGCCATGCGCCGGAAGCTGACCGACGATATTCTGAAAAGCCGCTTCCATATTCTGGAACTCGAACGGCACCGTACCCGGGTGCGTAAACATATGGACCGTCTCGGACGGAAGCCGGAAACCGATGTGCTGAGTTCGATGCTCCGCGCCCGAAGCCAGTCCATAGCCGAAGCCATACGCAACGCGGAGGCGCAGATCGAGGCGATAGAACAGGCCTATACCATGCTCGAGGGCTATTCCTACGAGCTGGAGAGCGTGACGCTCGCCGAGCCGTTGCTGAAGGGCGAGGCGGCGGAGTAACTGCCTGTCATGGGCCGTTGACGAGGGCGAGTATGAGCTGATGAACCCGCCCGCCCGGGGACAGCTCATCCCGGTCGAAATCTCGGCCGCGTTGACGCTGCTCGTTGGAAAGCTCACCCAACCTTTGCTGCAGAACAGCGCGCACCTTCTGGCATTTGGGATCGTCTTCCGCCCGTAGCCCGGTGCTGAAGGCTTCGATCTTTCTCACCATATCGAGAATGTGCTCGCCATGAACTCGCTCATGGGTTTCCACCCCGGAAATGAAGGTCTTCCAGCTGGCGGCGACGGCGGCCGGCAGATGGGCAGGTGCCTTTGGCCAGGTGTAGATGATGGTGAGATTGGGTCTGGCACTGGCCAGCACACAGGCACCGTCGGGCTGCGGTCGGTAGTCTCTCCGCCACGTCAGCTTGAATGTGGTGTGGGCAATGGCCTGCACGCCCGCAGTCGGGCCGCGCTCGCCGATGGACTGATAAAGCGCACCGCCCGTATTGCCGCTGACGGCATAGGTCTTTATCTGCTCGGCGGGTTTCCAGCCGGTGGACTGTGCTGATAGCGGGAGAGCGCTCAGTAACATGATTGCGGCGGTGACGGTGAATTTGGGGAGGCTGTTGACGGGCACGCATCGATCCTTGCAGGTTGCGCGCCGAAGATAGGCGAGAGGCGGGCAGTGAGGCAAGGGTGCGGGCGGTGGGAATGCTGCCTGATGTTCAGACTTCCACGCATGAAAACCCCCGCGCCGGAGCGCGGGGGGACAAGCCTCGACTGCAGGGGTAATCAGTCGTCCAGCTTGTCGTAATCGAGCTTCGGAGCGTTCTGCAGTGCATCCTTGGTGGTATCGACAAAGGCCTTCCATGTGCCGTTGTCATTATGAACGGCCACGGACGCCGGATCGAGCACCACGTAGCTCTTGTCGATGCCCAGGAAGCCGCCGACGCTGGCCACGAGGCCGATCACCGCCTTGCCATCGCCGATCACGACGTCTTCGATTTCGCCGATGTTTTCATTCTGGGCGTTATATATATCCATGCCATCAAGCTGGGAAGTGGTGAGATCGGTCTTCTGGACATTGACGAACTTCAGCGGGCCGGTTGCCTTCGTACCCATGGTAATGCCGGGGCCCGACAAGGTCGCATCCGCGCCGGCAGCAGGAGCCGTGGCAGCCGTCTGGGCAAATGCCACGGAAGAGGAGAGCGCTGCTGCGGCAGCGAGAGCGATGACATTGATTTTCATGATGTTTCTTCCCTTTTTATGCTGAACATTGCGTTCGGGGAAGAAACGGCAAAGAGCGGATTTGGTTCCTCATGGGACGACAGGAAAATTTGGTCTATGGTGAAAAAGAAACAGGCGTGCGTCGAAATCGGGAGGATGTCATGGCGAAAAACACGGTGACTGAAGATGCAGAGCAGACCGCACCATCAGACTTCATCGACCGGAAGATCGCGGAGCTGGGCGACTGGCGCGGCGAGACGCTCGCGCGTGTTCGCGCGGTGATCCAGAAGGCCGATCCGGAAGTGGTGGAAGAGGTGAAGTGGCGCGGCGTTCCGGTCTGGTCGCATGCGGGCATTCTCTGCACCGGCGAAACCTATAAAAGCGCGGTGAAGATGACATTTGCGAAGGGCGCCTCTCTGGAGGACCCGTCAGGCCTGTTCAATTCGAGCCTTGAGGGCAACACGCGGCGCGCCATCGATTTTCACGAGGGCGATGTCGTTGATGAGGAGGCGCTGGCAGCGCTGATCCGCGCTGCGGTGGCGTTGAACGTGGCGGGAAAAAGCGGAAAGAAGCGGGGATAAAGCCGGGCGGTGTCACCGGCAAAGAACGACAGATCGTGATTTAATCGCGGTTGGCATCCGCTGTCTTGTCCCACTCTCCGTCGATGAATTTCAGCGCATCGATGATCGAAACCTTCCACACGGACCAGACGTGATCGCCATCCGTCACCCGCAGTTCGGATTTGCGGTTGTCCGCCTGCAGGGTCTCATGCAGGGCAATGGCACCGCGCCAGAGGAAGAAGCCATCGTCATCTCCCACAGTCAAATAGGTGGCGGGGAGATCCTGACTTTCTGCGACATGCTGTGCGACGAGGGTGAAGACATTCTTTTCGTTAAAGAGACGTGCATCGAAAGGGGTGCCGAAGGCGCCGGAGAAATGATCGCCGGTTGAGGGAAGCACGATGCCGCTGGTGACGGTGGTGCGGTCGACGCGGTGGAAAAAGGCGCTGTCCTGAATGAGCTTGAGTTCGGCGGGTGTCTTGTCGAGATCGGAGGCGGGCACGTTTTGCCAGATGGCGCCCGACAGGCTGGCGACGGCGCCATAGAGGTCCTCGTGGCCATAGGCGAGATGCAGGGCGCCGAAACCGCCCATGGAAAGGCCAACAATGGCGCGGCCTTGACGATCTTTTCGCACCGGCAGCGTTTTTTCGATCTGGTGGCGCAGATCGCCGGTGAGGGCGGTCTCGTAATCGCCGGGACCGCCGACGGCGGCAGAATCCACATACCAGCTGTTTTTCACGCCGGGCATCACGACAACCAGAGGGCGGATGGCGCCAGCCTCGATGAGCGTATCGAGCGTCTTTTCGATATTGCCGAGATCGCGCCAGCTGTTCTGGTCGCCGTCATGGCCGTGCAGGAGGTAAAGTACAGGCCAGCCGTTTTCGGGCGGCGGACCTTCGGGGCGATAGATATTGACAGGGAGCGGCGCGTTCAGGGCGGCGCTGTGAAAGGTGGCGTCTTGGATATGGCCGGCGAAAGCTGAACCGGAGGACATGAACAGACAGAAGGCCATAAGTTTTTTTCGATACATATGGGTCTCCTGTCATCATTCCCGAAAACGATCAACGTTCCCCGGGCCTACGCGTTCCTGATTTCATAATGTTACGGCAATGTTGTTCGCGCAAGTTTGCGCGCGGTCTGGCGATTGCGACGCCGCAAACGTGGTTTGACAAGCCCACTTCATTAAGCTGCTTTTTTCAGGTTCCAACAGGATGACATTGCCATTATCGCGTTTTGCCTGCCTGTCTGTTTTTCTACTGTTCCTCGCCGGTTGCATGACCGTACCGATTTCCAGCATTCCCAAGCTGATGCGGCAGGATTTTATGACGATGGATTTCGAGCATGTGCGGGTCGGATTGCAACTGCCAGCCAATCTTTCCCTCCGGTCCGGTGACGCCGTGATGATCACCCGGAGCAGGACAGACGGCGCAGCCGAAGAAACCGTTGCGACCTACGCGCTGGTGGCGGATACGGATGCGGCTGCGCTCGCTAAATTCCGGCCGGAAAAACGGGATGGTATGTTGGCGAGCGTATGGCGGGTAAAGCCCGAAGACGTCGGAAGGCTCGCGGAGCTACAGGAGCGGGTGCGCCGTTCCCGCGCTCAGGGTCCCCGTATCAGAGGCAGCACCGAGATCAAGATCGTGAAAGCCTGCTTCAAAGGCACGTTTCCCGCTGGCCCGATCTATTCCTCGATCTATATGAAACCGGCGGAAAACGAAGACTATATTCCCACATCGCTTGATGCGGATCTGGTCAAGCTGTTCGGGGCAACCGCGGTCAAGTCGCTGATCACGCCTTGTGAAGGCTGACAGGCGCCGCCGGCATGCGCAGACGGCGCTGACATGAACGATGGGAGCCTTAGCCGCTGTTCATGTCAGGCGGGCTTTGCACAAAGCGCATCAGCGGCCCGGACGGCCAGTCTTGCCCTTGGTCCGGCTTTTGCGCTTCTGCTCGCCGGCATCTTCATAGGAACCGGCGCCGATCTTGCCACGGACCAGCGGCCGCGGATCGTCCGTGGCGCGTTCGGGCTGGCCTTCCAGCAACGGGGAGAACCTCTTGCCGGGTTCGGTCGCGGGCTTATCGGGCACCGCGCCCCTTACGGGCTTTTCGGTCCGACCCACGGTCATCTCGTCCAGCGTGTTCTTGCGGAAAAGCGGTTTTCCTGCGTCGGAGCCCGGACCCATCTCGTCCAGCGTGTTCTTGCGGAAAAGCGGTTTTCCTGCGTCGGAGCCCGGACCCATCTCGTCCAGCGAAGGTTTGGCGAAGAGAGACTTTCCGCTTTCGTTCGTGGAAGCGGCATCCCCGTCTGCCCTGCCGGATGTCTCCCCCTCAGGGGAGGAAATCGACAAGTGGCTCCGTCTGTTGTTTTTCCCGCCGCCTTCGACCGCACGTGCTTCTTCCTTGGCCATGGGGTCGTCCATGGTGGCAAGTTCGGCTGCCTTGAGGCGTTTGATTTCGTCGCGCAGACGGGCGGCCTTTTCAAAGTCGAGGTCCGCTGCGGCGTCGCGCATGGATTTTTCCAGCGCGTTGAGATGGGCCTGGAGATTGTTGCCGACCAGATGACCGCCATCGGCGAAGCCCTTGCCGGAAACGCCTGAAATATCGGCTCTTACGTGGTCGCGTTCATATACGGAATCAAGAATGTCGGAGATCCTCGCCTTGACCGATTCCGGCGTGATGCCATGTTCCTGGTTATAGGCCATCTGCTTTTCACGGCGGCGGGAGGTTTCCTCCATCGCCCGCTTCATCGAACCGGTGATATTGTCGGCATAAAGGATGACCTTGCCATCGACGTTACGCGCGGCGCGGCCGATGGTCTGGATCAGCGAGGTCTCCGAGCGCAGGAAGCCTTCCTTGTCTGCGTCGAGGATGGCTACGAAACCACATTCCGGAATATCGAGGCCCTCGCGCAGCAGGTTGATGCCGACGAGCACGTCGAAAGCGCCGAGGCGCAGGTCGCGGATGATCTCGATGCGCTCCAGCGTGTCGATATCGGAGTGCATGTAACGGACGCGGACACCCTGTTCATGCAGATATTCGGTGAGGTCTTCGGCCATCCGCTTGGTCAGCACGGTGCAGAGCGTGCGGTAGCCCTTGGCGGCGGTCTCGCGGATTTCGCCGAGAACATCGTCCACCTGGGTGCGGGCGGAGCGGACTTCGACCGGAGGATCGATGAGGCCGGTCGGACGGATGACCTGTTCGGCGAAAACGCCGCCGGATTGCTCCATTTCCCAGCCTCCGGGGGTGGCGGAGACGGAAATGGTCTGCGGGCGCATGGCATCCCATTCCTCGAAGCGCAGGGGACGGTTGTCCATGCACGAGGGCAGGCGGAAGCCATATTCGGCCAGCGTTGCCTTGCGGCGGAAGTCGCCGCGATACATGCCGCCGATCTGAGGAACGGTGACGTGGCTTTCGTCGATGAAGATCAGCGCGTTGTCGGGAATATACTCGAACAGGGTCGGCGGCGGCTCGCCCGGATTGCGGCCGGTGAGATAGCGTGAATAGTTTTCGATGCCAGCGCAGGAGCCCGTGGCCTCCAGCATCTCGACATCGTAGCGCGTGCGCTGTTCCAGACGCTGGGCTTCCAGCAGGCGGCCGGCTTTTTCAAGCTCGGCGAGGCGCAGCTTCAGCTCTTCCTTGATCGACTTGATCGCGCCGTTCAGCGTCGGGCGCGGTGTCACATAGTGCGAATTGGCGTAAATCTTCACCGATTGCAGGTCGCCGGTCTTATGGCCGGTCAGCGGGTCGAACTCGGTGATGGATTCAATCTCGTCACCCCACATGGAAATGCGCCAGGCCGCATCTTCAAGGTGGGCGGGGAAGATTTCGATCGTATCACCGCGCACGCGGAAGGAGCCGCGCACGAAGTTGATGTCCTGCCGCTTGTATTGCTGGGCCACGAGGTCGGCAAGAAGCTGGCGTTGATCCAGCTTGTCGCCCACCTGCATCTGGAAGGTCATGGCCGTATAGGTCTCGACCGAACCGATACCATAGATACAGGAAACCGAAGCGACGATGATACAGTCGTCACGTTCGAGAATGGCGCGGGTTGCGGCGTGGCGCATGCGGTCGATCTGCTCGTTGATCGACGATTCCTTCTCGATATAGGTGTCGGAACGCGGCACATAGGCTTCAGGCTGGTAATAATCGTAATAGGAAACGAAATACTCCACCGCATTGTTTGGAAAGAAGTTTTTGAATTCGGAATAGAGCTGGGCCGCCAGCGTCTTGTTGGGCGCAAGAATAACGGCCGGACGCTGTGTGGCCTCGATCACCTTGGCCATGGTGAAGGTCTTGCCGGAGCCGGTGACGCCGAGCAGCACCTGCGAGCGGTCGCCGGAATTGAGGCCTTCGACGAGATCGGCAATGGCGGTCGGCTGATCGCCGGATGGCTTGTAGTCCGTCACCATCTCGATGGCGATGCCGCCTTCCGATTTCGGCGGACGGGCCGGCCTGTGGGGTGTCCACAGCTTGCCATCCTTGAAGAGCGGGTTGCCGCTTTCAATCAGTTTGGAAAGCGCGTCCACCGTCGCCGTCACCGCGCCCGGTGCCAGGGACTGGGCATCCTCCAAGGAGACATCGAGCCCTGCCACAGGATTGAGACCCGCGGCGGCGCGCGTTTTCGGATCGCTCGACGCGCCGATCGAAACGCCGCGTGCCGTTTTTGACGCGGTGGTCTTTTTCGCCGTCTTGGTGGCGGCTTTTTCCGCTTCCTTGCGCGCTTCTATTTCGATTTTCTTGCGGTGCTTGCCCGCCTTCGAAGCGATTTCGCGCTGGGTCTCCACGGAGGATGCTTCCGCTTCCGCCTCAAGTTGCTTGACCCAATCGGCAACGCTGCCGCCGAGCGGCGCGCCTTCGAATGACGATTGCGGAGCTTCCTCGAAGCCCGAGGGCGAGGAGGTAGAGTTTTTCGGTGATCTGGCCATGGGCGAAATATGGAGAGAGTCACGCGCAAAGGGAAGGGGAGACAGTGAAAAAATGAGTACAAAAAGGAAACGGAGCATGCGGAACAAAATTCCGCCGGATGCGTTGCGTAGCGGCTGAACATGGCCTTGCCGCGATCCGTAGAAATCGATTCCGGTTTTCGGCCGGATGCGCTAGAGCAAATCCATTACGGCAGGATGGGATCCCCTCAGACTGCCTTCTTCCGCTGCATTTTACGACATCCCTCTTTTTTCCAGGACCCATCATGCCGTTCTCAATCAGCCCTGCCCACATCTGGCCTGTCCTGATGCTCATCGCCTCCAATGTTTTCATGACCTTCGCCTGGTACGGCCACCTCAAGCACAAGGGCAGCGCGCTCTTTCTGGCGATTGTCGCCAGCTGGGGCATCGCCTTTTTCGAGTATGTGCTCGCCGTTCCCGCGAACCGCATCGGTTCGGAGGTTTACTCCACCGCACAGCTCAAGACCATTCAGGAGGTCATCACGCTCGCGGTCTTCGCGCTGTTTTCGATCTTCTGGCTGAAGGAAAGCATCACCATCAACCATGTCATCGGCTTTGCGCTGATCGCTTTCGGTGCTTCCTTCATTTTCCGGTCCTGAATAGGAAGAGACCCGCGCTTTGCCTGCCCAGAACCATCGCAACGGACAAGAGGTGATGTATCGATGAAAATACGGCCTGCAAGACTTGACGATGCAAAGGGAATGGCAGCGGTTCAAAACGAGATATTCGCGGCCGGCCTTCGAAAAGCGCCGACGGACGTCGCGGCGGTGCTGGAGAATTACATCCAGCACGCCGACCGTATCGAGTGTTCGGTCGCGGAGGATGAAGACGGGCATATCCTGGGCTTCCAGTCGCTGCGTTATGCACGGGCCGACAATCCCCATGGCGTGGCGGAAGGGTGGGGCATCATCGGCACCCATGTCAGTCCGCAGGCGGCGCGAAGAGGCGTTGGATCCACCCTCTTCGCCGCGACGCGCAGGGCGGCGGAGGCGCGGGGCCTCAAGAATATCGACGCCAGCATCGGCGCGGACAATGCGCTCGGGCAGAGTTATTATGATGCCATGGGCTTCATGACCTACCGCCAGCCGGAAGGGTTGGTCTGCAAGGTTTACCGACTGTACTAGATGCGGCGTGCCGCTGCCGGTCAGGTATTGCTCTGATGGTCAGCTGCGATTGTCGTTTTCGGAATATTGCAGGCGGGCCTTGCAGATGCGGACGTGGTTTTCGTCGGCCCATTGGACCAGCAATTGCATTGGTACCAGAAACGAGCGGCCAAGACCTGTCAGCTCATACTCCACGCGCGGCGGCACCTCGGCATAAAGCGTGCGCCGGATGAATCCATCCTCCTCCAGCCGCTTCAGCGTACGGGACAACATCTGCTTGGAAATGTCGTCAATCCTGCGGTTCAACTCGTTGAAGCGCAGCACGCCGCCCTGCAGCGCTTCGAGAACCAGAAGGCTCCATTGGTCTCCGATGCGGTCCAGCACATCCCGAATGGGGCAGGGCTGCTCGAAGTCGAAGATTTCTTTCGTCTGCGTATCCGACATTTCGATTACCCCATATCCTTGCAGGTCATCGCCATGTGACCAGATCACCGGCTGCTGACTTCTTGCGGCCGGGGACGCGATACCATAGCTCTTTCTTTCGGTCTATTATTTAGACCAACGACAATAGCAACAAAAGGAAGAAGCCATGGCTAAAATCGCGCTCATCGGTGCTTCCGGCAATGCCGGGTCCCGTATTCTCAAGGAACTTTCCGACCGGGGGCATAATGTTACGGCCATTGCCCGCAGCCCCGAAAAGATTGCCACCCTGCCGAACGTCGTTGCAAAGAAAGGCGATGTCTTCGATCAGACCGGACTTTCAAAACTGCTTGCAGGTCACGATGCCGTGATCAGTTCGGTGCATTTCACGGCGAGCGACCCGGTGACGCTGATCGAGGCCGTGCGTGCCTCTGGCGTTCCACGCTACCTCGTGGTCGGTGGTGCCGGCAGTCTTGAAATCGCGCCCGGCCAGCGTGTCGTCGACCTGCCGGATTTTCCTGCCGCTTACAAGGCCGAGGCCACCAAGGGTGCGGAGTTTCTTGATTTGCTGAAACAGGAAAAGCAGCTCGACTGGACCTTCCTTTCGCCTTCCGCCGAGTTCGTGCCGGGTGAAAGAACGGGCAAATTCCGCATCGGCAAGGACAATCTTCTGAGCAATGAAGAGGGTAGCCGCATTTCCTTCGAAGACTACGCGATTGCGCTTGTCGATGAAATCGAGAAGCCGCAGCATTCCCGCCAGCGCTTCACCGTCGGTTATTGAGAGGTATCACCCATGAATGTCATGACACGTCGTCTCGCCATCGCCGCTCTCGCTCTTGCGCCCGCATTGACAGCCGTTCCGGTGCTGGCCGAAACCGCCGGGCGGGATTTCGCCCGGGAAGAGGCCAATCGCAAGCTGGTGATCGAGTTTTACGATACCGTCTTCAACAAGCACGAAGTGGAAAAGGGTGCTGCCGTTATTGTCGACAGCTACAAGCAGCACAATCCCATGGTGCCGGATGGCAAGAAACCGTTCGTGGATTACTTCACCGGCCACTTCAAGGAAAACCCGCAGTCCAAGGCGCGGATCGTGAGAAGCGCCGCGGATGGCGACCTTGTCTATCTGCATATTCATTCAACAGAAAAGGACGGAGACCGGGGCAGGGCCATCGTCGATATTTTTCGGGTGACCGATGGCAAGATCACCGAGCATTGGGATGTAATCCAGCCCGTGCCGGAGACGGCGGCGAACAACAATACGATGTTCTGAGGCGACGAACTTTTGAGGCAGGCGGGCACGCCGGGATCGTGCCCGCTTGCCGGAACGGGTAAACTTCAGGCCAGAAGATCGTAAGTACGGAAAATCCAGGCGATCTGGTAAATCAGCGCAAAGATGACGAGAAACCGATGGAAACGGCGGTTCTCGATGAAGATCGCCAGCGTGAACAAAATGACGTAGATGGCGGTGCGTATAAGGTATTCCGGACCAAGTGAGGCGAGATAGTCCTGGCCTTTCAGCAAAGTATCCCCGACATCGGTGACGAAAAGCGCTGCCAGAAAGGCGAAGAACCAGCTTTTGCGGGAAAGGAAATAATCCTCATATCCCTTGTACTCCTTCATCTCCGTGGGAAAGAGCAGAACGCACAGGAAATAAAACAGCGAGCAGAACAGGATCAGGAAAAGGAACGCGCCGAAGCCCAGTACATGGCCTGTGGCAGAAAGCCGGTGCTCCCACCACCAGAAATGCACCAGCATCAGAAACAGGAACGCCACCCAGCCGATGTGCAGGGGATAAATCCGTTCTTTTTTGGGATGCTGCACGAAACCTGCAAGGCCGGTCAGCAATCGGGCGAGGCTGAGGCCGACCACCATGCCCATGACCGCGCGGATGTGCGAATAGGCTTCTGCGGCGTTGACGGCGGCCTCCATCGCTCCTACTCCGCCGGAGGAATGGGCGTCGGTTGCCCGTTTTCGTCCATCGCCACCATGATGAAGGTGCCGGCGGTTACCTTTTCCAGCTTGTCGTAACGCGACCGCTGCGCCCAGGCCTCTACCGTCAGCGTGATGGAGGTGCGGCCGACGCGGGCAATATCGGTATAGATGGACAGCGTGTCGCCGATCTTCACCGGCAGTTCAAAGGCCATTTCCTTGACTGCCGCCGTGACCACGCGACAGCGAGAGCGTTCCGCCGCACGAATGCCGCTCGCCAAGTCCATCTGTGACATGACCCAGCCCCCGAAAATATCGCCGGCCGGATTGGCGTCGGCCGGCATGGCGAGCGTTCTCAGCGTCAGCTCGCCGGTCGGTTTGATGGTCTGGTCGGTCATGTTGAGATGTGCTCCGTGCGAATGACAAAGGCGCAGCATGCGATGCGCTTTGTGATTTCGCAAGGAATGGCAAGCGTCAGGACGACGCTTTGCCCAGAAATTGCTGCGTTGCGTAAAGGGCGATGGCCGCCGCGTTCGACACGTTGAGCGATTTGATCGCTCCCGGCATATCGAGACGGGCGAGCGCCGAGACGGTCTCGCGGGTCTTCTGGCGCAGGCCCTTGCCTTCGGCGCCCAGCACCAGTGCGATTTTTTCGCCGCTGAAGGTCTGTTCAATCGGGGCGGGGCCCTCCGAATCGAGGCCGACCGAGAAGAAGCCGAGCTTGTGCAGTTCACCCAGCGCATCGGCGAGATTGGTGATCTGGATATAGGGGATGAGTTCCAGCGCGCCTGAGGCGGATTTCGCCAGCACACCCGACTCGGTCGGGCTATGGCGCATCGTGGTGATGACGGCGCCCGCATTGAAGGCGACTGCCGAGCGCATGATGGCGCCAACATTGTGCGGATCGGTGACCTGATCGAGCACGAGAATGAGTGGGCTATCCTTCAGCGCGCCCAGCCGCTTGACCGGCAGCGGCCGGGTCTCCAGCATCACGCCCTGATGGATCGCCTCGGGACCCAAAACCCTGTCGATATCCTGCGGGGATACTATTTCGACCGGGAAGGGCTGCGCCTCCGCCTCGCCGATATCGAGACGTGCAAAGGCATTCTGGGTAACCGAAAGCTTGACGATCTGCCGCTCCGGATTGGCAAGGGCTGCGCGTACGGTATGCAGGCCGTAAAGGTGCACCTGGTCGGGCGCAAGTTGCGGCGGCTTCCAGTCGTCTGCGCCGCGGTTCCGGCGCTTCGACTGCTGCGGGGTCGGAATTTCACCGCGCTCGCGCTTCGCGTCGCGCACGGCACGACGCAGGTTGGCGTAATGTGTGTCGCGGGTGGATTTGTTGTTGGGATCGTCTTTGCTCATGGCGCCTTATATCTCCGGCGCGTGCCGCGCACCAGCCCCCGTGATAATCCACAGGGCTGCAAAGGGGATTGAATTTTTTCCCGAAAATTCGTGAAAGGGCGTGTTGACAGAAACGAACGAGGCCGTCATATACGCGCCACAGACGACGCAACGGCGCTTCGCCGCAGCGAAATCTGAAGAGCTTGGTCGCTTGATCCTCGCAGATAACTGGAGGGATGCCCGAGTGGTTAAAGGGGACGGACTGTAAATCCGTTGGCTACGCCTACGTTGGTTCAAATCCAACTCCCTCCACCATTCTGCACGGATCGAAATCGCCACCGCGGGTATAGCTCAATGGTAGAGCAGCAGCCTTCCAAGCTGAATACGCGGGTTCGATTCCCGCTACCCGCTCCAGCTTCCTCTCAGTAAATCACCTTATCGCTGCGGGACGTGTTTCGCGTCTCCGGGTTGTGCCGTGAGCATTCAGCCGACGCGGTGGTGGGCTCTAGTTTATCCTATACGCCATGAATGCCGCTCCCCCAGTCGCGCTCAATAAGGCGAACGGCACTGGCTTCTTGTGCCTGCGGGCGCCAGGTAGCTGTTATCAGTAGGGTGATAGGATGCGTAACGCGCCGCACACCATTTTACGTGATTTATTTCGGCCTGCGACAGGGCGTATCCGTCAGGCGTGGCTTCTTCCCCGGTTCCCGCGGCAAAGGCGGATGCGGGATAGCTGCGCTGGCCGGAATTTTGTGCCTGCGTTTCATAGGCTGGCTGTATGAGGCTCAACGCCTCAGCGGGCATGACAAAAGCGGCAGATAATGCGACGCCAAGAGCGAGCGCGGAGATGGTCTTCGGCATCCTCAACATCGATAAATCCTCATTATTCGTTCGGGATGCTAACGAAAATTTAGGAATTTCGTTCCGATGGAGGCTTGACGCCACACGAAGACGTGATTCTTAGGCTTGATAGGAGAGCGTGGGTTCGGAGCCGGCCGCATGGGGAATCCGAGGCGCGGCAGGATGGATTTATGCTCGCTCAACCGGACTTTGTATCCATGCCGCACTGCTCGTTGACAAGCGGAAAATCCGGTCAGATAGTCGACCGGCAATCATGCAAACGGGAGTCTTCAATGTTGAACAGGGTTGTCATTCTCTCATCCTTTGCGCTGCTGGCATCGGCGGCGTTTGTCTCCCCCGCTGCCGCACTCACCATGAAGGAGTGCAGCGTAAAATATCAGGCAGCGAAAGCTGACGGGTCCGCCAAGGACATCAAGTGGAACGATTATCGCGCCAAGTTCTGCGGCAGCGAGGCGGCGGCTGAAGATGCGGCCGACGACAAGCAGGTCGCGGCCACAACCGAGAAGGAACCCGAAAAAGCGACGATCAAGGCTCCGAAGGGCGTCGCTTTCCCGAGCGCTGTTGATAAGAAATATTCAAGCGAGACGCCGGCAAAGGCCCGCCTGAAAACGTGTGTCGACTCCTATCACAAGAACAAGAATGACGGTACGCTCGGCGATCTGAAATGGATCCAGAAGGGCGGCGGCTACTGGAGCCTGTGCAACACGGCGCTGAAGAGCTGAGGCGGGCAGGGGCGGCGGTCGGTTTCCGCCGCCCTCTCCCGAGCCGATATCGCATGAAGCGTGTAGCGCTGGAGGCGAAACCTCTCGCGCTGGCGGACCAATGCGTCCTGCTCCGTCCACCGACCCCATTTCGGGCGGGTAAAATATGCGAATAGCCTGTGATTCAGCCTCTTGGTAGACAGGCTGATCCCTGCGGTTTATCCGCATCCAGCAATTCAACGGTTACGGCTGTCGAGCAACGGCCGTCCGGCGATGGGGGCGGATGACCAGACGGTTTCGAAATTATCTCGTAGTTCTGGCCATATCCTTGGCGATGTGGGCTGTGATTCTCGGCATTGTTTACTGGCTGTTTCGATAGCCAGCCCCGCTTGGGGTGGATTGCAATGATGCACGCGTCCAGCGGCAATGAATCGGGGATATGGCGGCGGTTCCTGGAGCTGCCGCAATTTGGCTTTGCTGGCGTGACCTTATGACGGGGTCAAACCAGGAAGGCCCATCATGAAGAAATCCGTTGCAGCACTCTATCTTGCCGCTCTGTCCTTGCCGGCTGCCTCCAGCGCGCTCGCCGAGGATCTGGTGATTCCGCTTCCCGGGGATACAACGGTTGAAAAAACCGATGCCGTCTATCGGTGCGGCGCAGAGACGGTGGAGGCGGTTTATTACAATGCCGGCGACATCAGTCTTGTTCGGCTGGGCTTGAAGGACGGCGTTATCGTCGCCGCCAATGTCGTTTCAGGCTCCGGAGCAAAATACCAGGGCGGCGCTCGTGTCTGGTGGTCCAAACGAGACGAAGCCGATCTCTACGATGTGATGGCGGATCCGGACATGAAACAGCCGGTTCATTGTGTGGAAGAGAAAAAAACCTGATCGCCATGATATTCATGGAGCGGCGGCAGGGCGGTTTTGAAA
Organism: Agrobacterium sp. MS2; assembly: GCF_003261015.1. Taxonomy (NCBI): domain Bacteria; kingdom Pseudomonadati; phylum Pseudomonadota; class Alphaproteobacteria; order Hyphomicrobiales; family Rhizobiaceae; genus Agrobacterium; species Agrobacterium sp. MS2. The sequence goes on from NZ_QLNF01000012.1 coordinate 63,351, forward strand.
ACCGTGCCATGCCGCCGGTCAGTGTCAGGCTGCATGCTCAGCCAAGAACAAGCGACGCTACAAGCGCCAGCAGAATGAGAGAACTGGCGACGACGCCAAGCTTCATTCGGCGAAGACGACGGGTACGTCCGCCGCTCCAGTCATAAGCCATTGGGAGCTCTACCTTTCTTTTTATTATTATGACTTATAAGTAGCTCCCTAGGCTTGCCCGTGGCTGACCTCAATTGCCAGAATCCACCGGCGACAAATCACGATTTCCCAATCTTCTCCGGATGTTGCAGCGAAGGTGACAGCTGATTCCCCGCTCGTTCCACCAACGCAAAGGCCGGGTGGTCGGTGAGCTGGCCCCCGTCATGCAAAAGGCCCGGAAAGCGAGGCTTCCGGGCCTTTTGAAAGTGTGTTTCTGCAGGTGGCTCAGCCGAGATAGGCCTGAATGTAGGGCAGGACTTCGAGCGTGCCGTGATACAGCATGTTGAGCGCCACGTAGATGATGACCATCAGGCCGAGATAGGAAATCCAGCGGTAGCGGTGCAAAAGCTTGGCGACGAAGTTGGCTGCAAGTCCCATCAGCGCGATCGAGACGATGAGTCCAATGACCAGAACAGTCACATGTTCCTGCGCGGCGCCGGCGACGGCGAGCACATTGTCCAGCGACATGGAGACGTCGGCGATGACGATCTGGGTCGCTGCCTGGAAGAACGTCTTGTGGCCCTTGGTCAGGTCGGCCTCTTCATCCGTCACCTCGTCCTCGATGGAGCCCGAAGCTTCGCGCAGTTCGCTCCACATCTTCCAGCAGACCCAGGCGAGCAGCAGGCCGCCAAAGAGTTGCAGGCCGACGATGGCAAGAAGCTGTACGGTGACGGCGGCAAACCCGATGCGGAGAACCGTGGCGGCGATGATGCCGACAAGGATCGCCTTGCGGCGGAGATGCGCGGGAAGACCGGCGGCGGCAAGGCCGATGACGATGGCGTTGTCGCCTGCCAGAACGAGATCGATCGCAATGACCTGTAAGAATGCCGTGAAACCGGCGGCTGTGAAGATTTCCATTGGCTGGTCCTGAAACGGATAGAGAGGCGGCGCGGGGAAAAGCGGCGGTCGAGACATGCATGGTAGCGCGGCAGCGCCCGTTTCCGCTCGCCCGTCTCCCCCCGGCGATGAAGTGTCCTTAAGCCATCGAGCCGCCCCAGGTAAAGAAGTTGTGATGGAAATATCTTAATTAGTGATCGGCTGCGACTGAAAAGGCGGCTCGTCTGTATCTCTGTGTGATGCCACGGCGCGGGTTTGAATGTCGCAAAACATACACCATATACGCCCCACAAAGGCACGCTTAGAGCGCGCGCGAAGGCGCTTTCACAATTAAGTCTTGCGCATTCGCTTACAAAGCCTTAAACGGCGACACCAAACCGGTTCGCCGGGGAAACTACTTCACGTTCACAGGAAGCAATTCACATGGCAAAGAGCAAGTTTGAGCGGACGAAGCCGCACGTCAACATTGGCACGATCGGTCACGTTGACCATGGCAAGACGTCGCTGACGGCAGCAATCACGAAGTTCTTCGGCGAGTTCAAGGCGTATGACCAGATCGACGCGGCTCCTGAAGAGAAGGCTCGTGGTATCACGATCTCGACGGCACACGTTGAGTACGAGACGGCCAACCGTCACTACGCTCACGTTGACTGCCCCGGCCACGCCGACTACGTGAAGAACATGATCACCGGTGCTGCCCAGATGGACGGCGCGATCCTGGTTTGCTCCGCCGCTGACGGCCCGATGCCGCAGACGCGCGAGCACATCCTGCTTGCCCGTCAGGTTGGCGTTCCGGCCATCGTCGTGTTCCTCAACAAGGTCGACCAGGTTGACGACGCCGAGCTTCTCGAGCTCGTCGAGCTTGAAGTTCGCGAACTTCTGTCGTCCTACGACTTCCCGGGCGACGATATTCCGATCATCAAGGGTTCGGCGCTTGCTGCTCTTGAAGATTCCGACAAGAAGATCGGTGAAGACGCGATCCGCGAGCTGATGGCTGCGGTTGACGCCTACATCCCGACGCCTGAGCGTCCGATCGACCAGCCGTTCCTGATGCCGATCGAAGACGTGTTCTCGATCTCGGGCCGTGGTACGGTTGTGACGGGTCGCGTTGAGCGCGGTATCGTCAAGGTTGGTGAAGAAGTCGAAATCGTCGGCATCCGTCCGACCTCGAAGACGACTGTTACCGGCGTTGAAATGTTCCGCAAGCTGCTCGACCAGGGCCAGGCTGGCGACAACATCGGTGCACTTGTTCGCGGTGTTAACCGTGACGGCGTCGAGCGTGGTCAGATCCTGTGCAAGCCGGGTTCGGTAAAGCCGCACAAGAAGTTCAAGGCAGAAGCCTACATCCTGACGAAGGAAGAAGGCGGCCGTCATACGCCGTTCTTCACGAACTACCGTCCGCAGTTCTACTTCCGTACGACGGACGTTACGGGCATCGTTACGCTTCCGGAAGGCACGGAAATGGTTATGCCTGGCGACAACGTCACCGTTGACGTCGAGCTGATCGTTCCGATCGCGATGGAAGAAAAGCTGCGCTTCGCTATCCGCGAAGGCGGCCGTAC